>SICB01000021.1 GCA_009691555.1 Patescibacteria group bacterium
AGTGATAGTAATGGTAATACCGGGTGCCTGAGCCTGGCTTTATGGGCTACTCTTTGGCTTTTTGCTCGCCTGTTGGCTTGGCTGCGCCCTCTTTGGGCTCGCCTTCTTTGGATTCGCCTTCTTTGGATTCTCCAGCTTCACCTTCGGTTTCGTCTCCTTCGACAGCTTCCTCTTCGGCACCTTCAGGTATGGTATCGCCTATTTCTTCGTCAAGTGCAGCAATCTCTTCTTCGCTTCTAGGCGGCTCGACCTTGCATATGAGCTGATCTAGCTCGGTAAGTATCGTTACCCCTTCGTCAACCTTAAGGTCGGAAACATGAATAGACTTCGTGAAATCGTCAAGAATAGCTATGTCGACTTCAATGTGCGATGGCAAGGTGGCTGGGAGCGTCTCGAGCTCGATTTCTTCGATGTTCTTAAATAGTGTTCCCTCTTGCTGGAATACCGCGGGGGCTTCGCCAATAAAGTGCAGTGGTACTTCGGTACGAATAATTTTGCTCATGTTGATTCGGTAAAGGTCAACATGCGAAACCTCACTGGTGAGTGGGTCGGTGGCAATATCATGAACCAGTACGTTTTCGCTACCCTCTTCGCCTACTTTGAGTTTCATGATGGTGCTGTACCCGGCTACCGAAAAAGCCTTATTGAACTCCTTGGCATTTACCGAGATAGCAATGTTGTCTTTTTTGTTACCATAAACCACAGCTGGTAAGCTACCGTTTTTTCGTAATTCAGTGAGTTTTTTTCCAAATACATCACGAACTGTTGCTGAGATATGAATTGTTTCCATTAGATTCCTTGCTATTTTAAGATTGTTTGGGCTTTTGGGACTTGTTGTTGGTCTTGTCTTGAGTTATGTAAAGATGAAAAGCTGCAATTTCTTGAGAGCTAATTGGTCCCCGGTCAATAAACTTCGCTCTTTCTCGGTAACCGAGATCGGCTTTGCGGCCGAGCTTGGAGTGGTTTTGCTTGCCAGCCTTGTCTAGCTCCGATTGCATAAAGACTGTGGCAAGCACCGGAAGTGAGCAGTCGTGACAGGTTAGCTGCATAAAACAATGATCTTCGACTCTTCCAAGGAAGGCTATATCGTCATGAATATAACTAGATCCACAAGATGGACACTTGTAAAAAACTTGAAGGTTTTTGATCAAATCCTGAAGGTTTTTGCTTTTCACTTTTTTATGTATTCCCTCTTAGAAAATATGATAGCATACCTGATGTGGCTGGTCAATCGTGTTTTAACAACAATTTTGGGCTATCTGAGCCTTTTTCGCTTGACAAAAGTGAGCCCTGCTAGCAGCATAGTCATAACTACCAGCATAGCAATGATACCTACAAACTTTTGCTCGGTTGTGCCTAAAATACCAATCAGGCCAAAAATCAAACAAAGCATATAAATACATACTACCGCCTGACGCTGCGAAAAGCCGGCATCCAAGAACAAGTAGTGCAGGTGCCCGCGGTCGGCAGTGAAGGGCGATTGCCGATGAGCCAATCTGCGCACTACTGCCCAGACTGCATCGAGAATCGGTAGCCCCAAAACGAGCGCCGCAGTTGCTAGCTTGGCTCCAGAGAAGATGGCCAGAATACCAAGGGTCATACCCAAAAAATAGGCGCCCGAATCACCGTTAAATATCTTGGCCGGATAGAAATTATAAACCAAAAAGCCGAGGCAAGCTCCGAGTAAAACTATTGCTATCAATGCCGTTGATGGCTGATTAACTTTCTGACTTATTGCGAGTAAAAATATTACCCCAGCTGCAATGGCCGAGACACCACCCGAGAGGCCGTCAATGCCATCTAGAAAGTTGATTGTGTTGGTCATACCGACCAACCAAAATACCGCAAACGATACGGCAATCCAGTTGAAACTAAGCTGCCATCCAAAAATTGCCAGCGATACGTTGGGCTGTGTAAATACTAGGCTTTCGCCGAACGGATTGGTGATAGTCTCGATTGTTATACCGAAGCCAATGCTAGCCACCAGCGCCGCCAAAATCTGAACTGTCAGCTTGACCCATGGGCTGAGTCGCTTGATGTCATCTATAAAACCCACGACCAAGACCATTGTACCGGCTATTATTAGGCCAATTAACTGCCTAGAAAAGCTCCCTACCAGTGCCGTGGTGACCAAAATAAAAGCAATGTATATCGCTAGGCCGCCGCCGCGGGCCATTATTTTGCTATGAAATTTACGGTCAGACTCGGCAGGGTTATCGACCGCCCCAACGCTTATTGCCAATCGCTTCACCACCGGTATCAGCAGCGCCGATATCGCAAAGGCCGCAACCAGACCCAGTAGGTAGTTCATTTTTTGACTGCTTTCTCGGTGACATCAAAGGCTTTTGGGTAGCGACCGAACATTAGTCTGGTCTGGGCATCGAGGGCCGCCGCCGAACCGAACAGTATCGATGTAATCGGTACCAAGACCCACTGTAAAACCATAAATATAATCTTGGACTTGTGGTAGTGCTTGGGTCGTGGTGGTAGCATCAGCAGGCTGAGCATGATGGTAATAAACTGCCCTACCAGTGCCAACATTAGTATCCGCGAAGCTATAACTGGTAATTGATGAGCGATGACCTGGCGGTTAAATTCCTCATTAAGATAAAGCGGCGCCCAAGCTGCAAAGGTTAGAATCAGCGGCGCGGTCGCCCAGCTAATGTGCCCCTCTAAAAGTCTAAAAAATTGAAGCCATTTTTTACCAAATGAAATCTGTTTGTTCCTGAGGTTGTTGGTTATAACGAAAGGAATATCGCTGGCTCCGTAGGCCCAACGGCGCAACTGCTTGTACTGATTAAAAAAAGTCTTGCGATAATTATCGGCCAGCACAGCGTCTTGGTAGATGGGTATATAAAGCGGCTCTACCAGATGATCGCCGTCGTAGGCAAAGAAGGTTCGCCAGTACTGGTGGCCGTCTTCGACTATCGTTGTAACCGACCAAAAATCGGTGTCAATAAGAGTTTGCAGCCCCTGAGCGTGAGCCGCAAAATTGCGCAACCGATAGTGCCTAACGCTCTCCATCATCAGCCAAAACGAGTTTCCGGTGGCAATAACTCGCATCGGTGCCGGCGCATCCCAGATGTTATTAAAAAACATTGCCATCGGCTGGTAGCTAAAATGCGTTCGGCTAGGGTTGGTGCAGTATTCGTAGGTCAGGTAGGGCAAATACTTTTTGTCGGGGCGGTGATCGGAGTCGAGCGAGGTGACAATGACATTATGGGGGTCCAAGCCTTGTTCTTCGGTGTATTGTTTGAGGATTCTGCCGGCATAAGTAATATTGGCGCCTTTGCCCCGCAGCTCGCCGTCGATTCCGTCTGGATGGCAGATACTCAGGTATCCACCGAACCTACTGGCATACTCCGATTCGAGTATTTTTGCGTTTTTGGCCGTCTGCTCGCCACCGCGCTCTTCGTAGGCCAAAACAAATATAACTTTCTTGGGGTCATACTCGGAATTCAAAATTGCCTCTAGCGAAGGTCGCAACACATCGAGATTTTCATTATAAACAGCTGTAATAATTGCGTGGCTAATATCTTCTGGGCTAATTAGTGTGCTTTTGTGTGCCACCACCCGCTCTAGTCTATCGACTTCTATTTTGGCTGCCCTGAACTCTTTTTTGTCTTTACCCAGCTTAACGAGTCCAAAAATACCTGGCCGCGCGAGCTTCTCGAGCTTCAATACGGCCTTGGCTAGCGCTGCATCAATATTGTCGAGCTGGATCAATCGTTGAGCCCAGTCGATCTTCTCGGACGTCTTGAGAGTCCGGTAGCCCTCGACGAGACCAAAGCTCATGCGGATCGATTTGAGCAGCCAAAACAAGTCGAAGGCAATAATAAAATACGCCACTGCGATCGGGTAGACCATGCTCAAAAGAATCGGACTGGCCAGGATTGTCCAGCTCAAAGCTGCAGGCATTATCTCGCAGAGTCTGTAAAACCAGCGTTTGTCGGCCAGATTGATAGCCGGAGTTTTGGTGCCCACAGTGTGTTTAGTTTGTGCCATAATTGATTACCGTAAAACCGATTAAGATAGCGGTGGCCAGTACCGCGCTCATCAAGCCGGCCATCATCAGAAAAATACTAATAAGCCGGTTGCGGTGGTGCAACAGATTGGCCAGAGCAAAATTGGCGAGTGTAATCATGACCATGATAATTGGTATCTCATAGAGCTGGTACCAGTTTCCGAGCTGGTCGAAGTTGGTAAGACTCGAGAACCGTATCGGGATTTGGATTTGGGTTTGCTTGATGTTGATAAGAGCCCAGGTGATATTAAATAGCACAAATACAAGTGTCAGCGTGCATAAGCCCAAAAACCAGCCATCTTTATAAATTGAACGGCTGGCGATTTGTATCTTTGATTTATTATCTTTATTCATTATTTTATGGATTCAATTATAGCAGAAATTAGCGTCTTTTAGGTAGCTGTCGAGCAGATGATTAAAATGGAGCCACCTGCCGGGATCGAACCGGCGACCTACGCTTTACGAAAGCGTCGCTCTACCAACTGAGCTAAGGTGGCATGGTGTAGATGATGGTGCTTGAACCACCAACCTCCAGGATGGGAAAGTCGTATTTACGGGTAACCTACCTTCGGCTGCTGCTATTTCAAGGACTTGATTGCAGCACCAGTCTTTATCGTAATCAAACTAACACAATTACTCAAGCCTGATTCAAAAATGATATGCATTATTAGCCGTGGTTGAGCTTACAAAAAACAAATTGCATTACTAATATCAGTAATGCAATTTGAAGACTAAATTATAATGATGATTGGCTGGCGAAGAAAGCCTAAATCAGCTTTTTTCTGAGCTTGTCGTCGAGCGTTTGCCATTTGTGGTACTCGCTAGTCTGCGTTGGGGATTGGCTGGCGAAAAATGTTGCCCCAAAAGTAGCGGTTTTGAGCTGCTTACGGGTATCCACGACGTTGCTATTGCCCAAATAAGGCACATGGGCATGCGCCTTGACCACCCTCACTTTTACTTTTCGTGGTCTTGATACTTGATAATATGTTAACATAGCAGTTTTCGAATACATTATTAGCTCCTTTTTGTTTTTATATATTTGTTTTTTTGAAAAAAATAACCCACTTCCTCCTATTGACTAGTATGAAGCGATTTATTACCTGATGGTCTCCACCTACCAGATAAGGCTATATACTAGCAAACATAAGTACTAATGTCAAGCATAAAAGGCTATATTGAGCTAAGGCATTGAATATTAAAGCTTTTTTTGTTAAGATAATCAGGTTAAATTAGCTTTTTGAATGACCTGACAATATCTAGAGTATTTCATTGAAGCGAGGGCCCGTAGTGAAGTGGTTATCACGCCTCCCTGTCACGGAGGAGATCGCCGGTTCAAATCCGGTCGGGCCCGCCAAACAAAGTCGCTATCGTAAGATAGTGTTTTTGTTTGGCTGAGTTTGTTCTGATTTTGAACCGGCATATAGAGAGCGTAGCGAACGGGCCGGTTAGACAGATGCTCTGGCAATCTGTCGCTATCCGGTCGGGCCCGCCATAAAAGAAGGCCACCGAAAGGTGGTATTTTTTTATGATGAGCGCTCGGCGATTTGAATCGGCTCGAGAGAGCGTAGCGAACGGGCCGGTTAGACAGATGCTCCGGCAATCTGTCGCTATCCAGCCAAAGCCCAAATCTAAAAACAATAACTAATCTCACTAATTATCTCATTTAATACCACTTTTGGTATCAAAAGTGGAGCAAAAATAACCGACTTTGCTTCGCTCCAATAAGCGCCCCAGGCTAGCGAACAATCTTAATCCAGAATAAACTTGCCCTGATTGCTAACGCTTCAGGGCTTCAGACAATCCTGGATAATGATTAGTCCGTTAGCCTGTTGCTTTCTGGGAGCTCGATGTCGGTGAAGGAGGTAACATACCTCATTGCGGCAAGTTAAAATTGATTAGTATTCAATTAAAGATTTTTTAACGCAAAATACCACGCAATAATTCATTTTTGAAATAGTAGTAGCCGGCAATCTAAAACAGAGTTTTCCAGTAGTACCAAAAGTGATTTAGTATCAGCAAAGCTATTATCAGATACCACGAGCCAATAACAATCCAGGCGTGGCGCACCAAGAGCCCCGAGAGCCCTTTTAGCCCCTTTGGGGGCTTAATATTGCCCTCTTGGAGGTTAAAGCGCGTCACGAGCACCAATAGAGCTATTACGACCGCCCAAACCACGATACAGAACGGACAGAGGGCTTGGATTACAAAAACACTCTGGTATACCAGCCAGTGGCAAAATACCACACCCAGAACTGTGCCTGCCTCGAGCCCAAGCCAAAACCAGCGCTTGTACTTGGCGCCGGCCAAAATCCCCATGCCTATGGTAATAATTACTGCAAAGCCGATTAGTCCGATTAGTGGATTGGCAAACCCAAAGGCCTCGGCTTGCTTGGACACAATAACCGATCCACAGCTGACAACTGGGTTGAGGTCGCAGCTAAGTACTGCGACGGGGTTTTTTAAGAGGCTGAGCTTTTCGAGTGTCAAAATAAACGATGCGGCTAGCCCAATCGAGCTAGCCGACACCAATACAAGAGCAAACTTGTTGTTACTACTTAGTTTGTTGAGCCGAGCTTTGACCATTGGCCCTAGCTATGGCTTGAAGTACTGAACAATACGAGCCTTAGCACGTTGGTCTTTTAGCCAACTTTCGAGATCAGCGCCCTTTATTAGGATGTGGCTAACTCGAACTTGTTCGCCTTCTTTGCCAGTAACCTTAATGATGTGGTAACCGTATTGAGTTTTGACTACGCCACTTACCTGGCCTTCACCTAGTGCAAATGCGGCAGCCTCAAACTCTGGCACCGTCTGTCCCTTGCTGACTAGTCCGAGGTCTCCACCGTTGCTGGCACTACCGTCGGCTGAGTACTTCTTGGCGAGATCTGCAAAGTCGGCACCTGCTGTAATTTGGTTTTTGATGTCTTCAATCTGCTTCTTGGCAGGAGAATTCAAGCCGTCGTCGGCCAAAATCTTCTCGGCGAGTTTCTTTTGGACAATACTCTGTTGGATTTTTTCTTTGAAGTCTGCGACCGTCCAGCCGTATAGCTTAATGAGAGTTTCCTTGACCTTATCGATTCCGCCGGCAGTCTTCACAAGCTCGTCGAACTGATCAGTTATCTCTTTGCTCGAAACCTTAATGCCATACTTGCGGGCTTGCTGACTGATAATCTCATTATCCTCGAGCTGGGTAATGATATCGTTTTTTAGCTGGTCGAGCTTCTGCTTGCCTTCTTGGGTAGTCAGATCTTGCCCCTGCGATTGGTAGAACTTTTGGATTGAGGCTAGCTCGAAGAGGTACTGGTTATAAGTTACGGTGTTCCATAAAATATTACCATTAATGCTGGCTACCGGGTAAGGTACTATTTTACTGGCAATCTTGACGGCTCTAGCAGAAGATTTGTATTTATACACAAAAACTCCGAAGACTGCTACTGTCACAAAGAGAGCCACCAGTGCACCAGAAGCGACCTTAACGATGGTCTTCTTCTTTGGTCCAGTCTTAACTCCAATCTTACCGATTTTGTCCTTAAAGCTTAGTTGTTTGGTTGTAGTTTTTTTTGCGCTCGAATCTGTTTTGCTGGCGACGCTATTTTTACTACCTTTTTTATCTGCACTTTTTACTGAACTCGATTTGATATCTGGATCTTTAGGCACGTTATACCACCCTTTCTTTAATAGATTATATATTACCTTGCTCGGCGTCTTTTGTCGAACCTTTCTTGTCTGAGGCTGGATTACTCTTATGAACTGCCGCCATAATGAGCTTTTGGAAACGGGCTGGCTTATGGACGTAGCGTAGTCGCAGCGAACCCGCACCCGACATTGTATCAATACTCAGCGTACCAAAGCCAAACATCGCAGCCTGCACGCCCTTAATCGAGTAATTGACGTTCTGAATATTGTGCAAGGCCAAATCGGCAACGTCACGCGAAAAAAACCCGCCTTGTTTGACCACCATCAGGCGCTGATTGGTCAGGACATACACGCTATAATGCCAGCCCACCCAGCTGCGCAACCAGTACATAAACAGCACTCCGGCGCAGATTGCCATCCAGATGTAGGCGATGTCGAGCCAGCTAGCCATTGTACCAAAGGCGATGACCCAAGGAATGATTGCCACCAGTACAATTAGTAGTCCATAGATAAGGGCTCTTCTTAGGACAATCGGAAACTGCCTCTCGACGGCTATGACCTGCTCGTTGTCTGAGGTAATTGAGATCCGCTTACGAACGCGGTCTTTTTTGTGTTGTTGCATAAGCTTCATTGTAACTTAAAACCGCTAATAAATAAAAACCCCCACCCTATCACATTGCTGTGATAGGACGGGGGGTGCACCCACAGGCGTCGAAATCCGACGAGGGTGGGGTGAGCCCAAAAAATT
>SICB01000022.1 GCA_009691555.1 Patescibacteria group bacterium
TATCCAATTAGTATTTTTGTCGGAGGGTATTGGGTCTATTTTGCTTGACTGATTCGACAATAACCCAAACAAAGGATTTCCGCTAACGAAATGCAAATATTTAGCATGATCATCCGGATTTACCCCGTCCCCGGCATAAAATATGGCGTAGCCAGCTGCGGCACTTAAGGCAGGAGCAAAGAAATAATCATCACAATCGCTCACCTTCAACGGACCGGCCCCGGCGCAGCTGCCGTCAATAGAATTTGCAATCTTCTCCTCCCACGCTGCTGGGTCAAACGACTCGAAAGCGCCCCCTATTATAGGTATTTCTGAGGGGCCAATGATTGCCGCATCTATAAGGGTCTGGATCCCACCTAACGCACCTCCCAGCCAAGTATTATACTTGCATTCAATCTTTCCCTGATTTTCCCACAAACATATACCGTCAGTTTTATAGGCGTATGCCCTGTTCGACCCGTTTACAAGAAAAAACCCAAAAACAAGGGCCAAGATGAAGATTGAAGACAGGGTTATTTTTTTTAACATAAGCTTTATATGTATATTAGTATAGTGCCGAAACGCAAAAATCTCAAATTATTAAAAATAATAATAACGAACAATAGATTATGGTAGAATAAAAACATGAAATTTAAAAGTATTTTATTTATTTCAGCGTTATTAATTGCCTTGGCGGCGGTTCTTTTGCCCTTGCCCACCAAGGCCCTTAAATGCGGAATTATTCCGCAGTCGGTCTGTGATGCTGCTATAGGCACCTCAAATAGCCCAAACGACTCAAACTTGACATCAACTAGCGCGGCTAAGCCACTAATTGATTTTATTGCGAATATTATGGTCGGACTGTTTGGCTCGATAATTGTACTTATAATAATCGCCTCGGGCGTTCAGATAGCCGCCTCCGGTGGCAACGAAGAGGCTGTCAAAAAAGGCAAAGAGAATATCTTTAAGGCCGTCACGGGATTGGTACTTTTGATTTCGTTCCGAGCAATTATCGAGATCATCAACAGCCTCTTTATTGGCGTCGATACCGGTACATTGTTTGATTCATCTGGCAACCTAGCAGCCTCCGGCGTGCCCCTTATTATCAAAAATGCCATCGGCATAGCCTCGTTCTTTGCTGGAGTGGTGTCGGTAGTATTTATTATTATCGGTGGCATACAATACACCACCTCGGGTGGTGGCGAGGGCCTCAAGAAAGCCAAAAAAACCATCACCTATGCTGTGGCCGGGCTGGTGATATCGCTCTCAGCTTATGGTATATTAGTATTTATACAAACTCAGCTGCAAAAATAATGAAAAAACTTACCACCACATTGTCATTAATAGCGCTAGCCCTAATGCCGGCTCGAGCTTTGGCTGTTAATGTCATCAGTAACGATTCTATACCAAATGCTGTTGCCGACGGCCCAACCGTTTCGGAGCTGATAGTAAATGTCGTGAGTATCCTCTCGTTTGTGGCGGGCGCAGCAAGTGTAATTGCAATTATTGTTGGTGGTATTATGTACTCCGTATCGGGTGGCAACGAATCGCGCACCAAAACCGCCAAAGACGCCATACTGTACGCCGTAATCGGCTTGGTAATATCGCTATCGGCCTTCGCCATAGCAAACTTCGTGATTACTGGTCTAGGCTAGGGGGGTTGCGAGTTCTCGCCGAGCGGCTTATAGGTTTTTTCTTGCATAAGGATTATTAAAAATGTATAATCAAAGATAAATATTAAAGGAGACAACAATGATTTCAATTAGTACGATCAAAAAATCAATTTACGGTGCTACTACTGCTATGACATTTATTGGGGTTAAGGCCTTGGCCGAATCAGGTACAGATGTTGCTAATAATGCTGTAAATTCGATCACCCCACCTGGCACCAACACCGACCTAACTGCCCAAATACAACTTATTATTAACCTTCTAATAGGTTTGATTGCCGTATCTGCAGTGATAATGCTAATCATCGGCGGATTTAGATATGTTTTTAGTCAGGGCGAAGAAAAAGCCACCAAAGGCGCCAAAGATACCATCCTCTACGCGATTATTGGTATTGTGGTTTCGATTTTGGCATTTGCGATTGTCAACTTTGTAATTGCCGGCCTTTCTTAGTAAGCAAAACAATGCTCCAGACAGCGCAAAAACTCATTAAACCCAAGCTATACTTGCTGATTGGGTTTTTGCTATTTCAGGTGCCGCGTGCACAAGCAGCAGTCTGTAATCTAGACAGCACCACAGCCGGTGCCGACTGCGCCGGCACCGATATTAAGGCCAACCTAACGGGCTCTGGCGGCATACTGACCAATGTTGTAAATATTCTTATAGCCGCCGCTGCCATAGCCTCTGTGATAATGATAGTCATTGGTGGATTCAGGTATATTTTTAGCCAAGGTGAAGAAAAAGCCACCAAAGGCGCCAAAGACGCCATACTGTACGCCGTAATCGGCTTGGTGGTTTCGATTTTGGCCTTCGCGATAGTCAATTTTGTGCTTGGCAGGCTATAAGCTACGCTCTTTATTAACCAAAAGCCGCACTTTCTATAGGTGCGGTTTTGGCTGTTGTACTATAAAATAGAAGCTATGCACGAATACAAAGATAACTTTTTGACTCTGCTGGCAACTGTAGCAATCGTTGTGTTGATGGGGGCACTCGGTTTTGTGCTCGGTAGCTTTGTGCTCTCCCCCAAGCCCGCTTCGGAGTCGAAGCTCAGCTACAAGCCCAAGGCCAGCTACCCCAATGGCCCAATTAAGCTAACCTACTGGCGTACCGTCGATGGCAGTGAAGTTTTTAAGCCCATTTTAGAGCGCTGGAATGCCATACACCCCAGCGTAACGATTGAGATTATTAATATTCCGCTGGCGGAGTACGATAAGCGCCTTGCTGATGCACTCGGCGCCGGTAAAATGCCAGATATGTTTATGTTGCGCTCCGACTGGCTGCCACGCTATAAAGCCAGCATTAAGCCGTCGCCTCAGGCTATCTTTACGGTCGATGATTACAAAAAAACCTTTGCAAATGTTCTCGCCAAAGACCTAACTGGCAATAATGAGGTGCTGGCGGTTAGCTACGGCTTACCAACTCTTGGCTTGTTTTATAATACCGATAAGTTTGCCTCGGCCGGCATTACTGCCCCACCCTCCGACTGGCCGGCACTGCTCGATGCCAACTCCAAGCTAGCCCTAAAAGCTAGTAACGGCCTTATAAGGTCTGGCATCGCGCTCGGAACCGAAAAGATATCTAATGCACCGAGCATTATGGCTCTTCTGATGATGCAAAATGGCGCAGTTATGACGGACACTCCGCCTACCAAAGCTACCTTCGAGCTGCCAGCTGCGTCGGGCTACCCCAGCTCCCCAAGGGCATTAGACTTTTATACTAGTTTTGCAAAGCCTGGCAAATCTAATTACTCCTGGAACGACGGTTTTGGCGATAGTACCCAGGCCTTTGCCTTAGGCCAGACCGCAATGATTATTGACTACCCGTACCGCTATCTTCAGATAACCAAGCAGGCTCCAAATTTGAAATTTAAGATGGCCAAGGTACCGCAGGTCAATGGCGATTACCCCGTTAATTATTCGGAGTACTGGGCCGAGGCTGTTTCTAAGACCTCTGGCTACTCAGACATCGCCTGGGACTTTTATAATTTTATGACCAGCTATGAAATAATGAACCTCTACTCGGTACCGACCATGAAGCCAGCCAGCCGACTGGATCTGGCCAAGGCTCAGAGCCAGGACAGTATTATTGGGCCCTTTGCCGAGCAAGTCGCTAGCGCCCAGGGGTACTACAAGGGCAACGGTGCCGCGACAGACGCGGCCTTTATAGCTATGATTAGCACTGCGCTTTCGGGTTTTGACTCAGCGATTGCTGTCAGGATTGCATCAGAACGGGTTACTGAGTCGATTGCTGGATCTCGGTAGGGTATAAGCCAGACCGAGCTGAGCTAGAGTTGCCCACTTCGTGAGATATTTAGATTATTTAAGCAAGTATTAGTGGCCGCTATACAGCTGGCTTAACTTTGATTTTCTTAATACGGTCTTCTTGTACGACCTTTGGTATCTGGATTGTGAGAACGCCGTCTTTGAGGCTGGCTTCGGCTTTTTCGGCTACTGTCGAGGTGGGCAGAATTACAGACCGGCTAAACGAACCCCAGAAACACTCCTGTACGTAGTAGTTGTCTTTTTCGACGGCAAATTCGTCTTTGCGGTCGCCACGAATTGTTACTACGTCTTCCGAAATCGCAACATCGATATCTTCAGGCTTAACTCCTGCGATTGGGGCTTTAACGATAATCATGTCTTTGGTCTGATAAACATCGACCGCTAGCTGGCCTTCGAATTCTTCTTCGTTCATCCATTCTTCAGATTGCGGCTGCTCTTCGTCCAAAAATTCGTCTTCTAGAATCTCTTCGTCTACTTCGTTTTTTCTTGCCATAAAATCAAACTCCTTATACTTGCTTAAGTAACCTATTTGTCATTATTATAATCAGGTAAGCAACCGATTGCAAGCATATGCTAGAACAACTGCTAAATATCATAGCTCCCGATGAATGCCTAGTTTGTGGTAAGGAGGGAGTTTGTGTCTGCCAAAAATGTTCCGGCAGCTCCCTGTTGGTCAAAAAGCCAGCCTGTGTGATGTGTAATAGGCTCAACACCACCGGCAAAACCTGCCCTAATTGCTACGCCAAATCTAGACTAAGTGGTGCAAGTGTGGCTTATCGGTACGAGGGAACTGCCAAGGATTTGATATTTGCCATGAAGTACCAAAACCACCGCGGAGCAATGCGCTATTTGGCCGCGCGTCTGCCGGATCCAAAATACCAAGCTGCCGCGGTTGTGAGTTTTGTTCCTAGCGACGGTCGGTCTCGCCGCCAAAGGGGCTACGACCAAGCCGAGCTCTTGGCTCGACGCTATGCCAAAGCCAATGGTATGGAATTTGTGGCTCTTTTGGCGCGCGTACGGCATACCAAGCAAGTTGGTCAGTCCCGAAGCAATCGGCTCAAAAACATTCAAGGCAACTTTATTTGCCATAAGTCCGTTATCGGAAAAACCGTAATCTTGGTTGACGATGTTATAACAACCGGTGCAACTGTGGGCGAGTGTGCCAAGGTCTTAAAGCTAGCTGGCGCCAAGCGTGTTTGGGCAGTTGCTGTCGCCAAGGGTTGATACGCTGGCAGCAGCTAAATAAACGAGGGTCCGGGCTTATATTGTGGCATCAAGCAGTATATTATTAGCTACTTTTAGCGGATCGAACGGTAGCCACCAGCGACGCCGTTTTTAGATAGCACCACCTGCCAGAGCTGGGCTGAGCGAGTTCTGAACAGTGCTGAAGTGCCCAATAGGTAGTACTCCCACATTAGGTAAAACCGCCGGTCGTATTTGTCGTGGTCTAGCGAGGGGTAAGATTTTTTGAAGTTATTGTACCAGCAGAGCAGCGTCTTGCTGTAATTAAAGCCCATGTTGTGCCAGTCGTCGACTATCATTAGCCCCTCCATGGCGGTCGAGAGCTGTTTGATGGTCGGCAGTACGCCACCCGGAAAGATGTATTTGCCAATCCAGGGGTCGATATCTAGCGACGACTTGTTGCCACCGATAGTGTGGAGCAACATAATACCGTCTTCTTTCAGGAAAGATTTCATTTTGGTCAGGTAGGCCCGGTAGTTTTTGGGCCCTACATGCTCCATCATACCAATCGAGGCAATACGGTCGAACTTGGTCGTTGTTTGGAAGTCTTGCCAGGTGGTGTCGAGAGCTTTGATACTAAGCCCCTTGCTGTTTGCTTTGATGAATTTGATTTGCTCCTTGGCGGGAGTAAAACAAACCACTTCGCAGCCGTAGTTTTTGGCCATATAAATCGAGAGCCCACCCCAGCCACAGCCGGTATCTAGCACCTTCATGCCGCGCTTGAGGCCGAGCTTTCGGCAGACCAGCTCAAATTTGTCGGTCTGGGCCTGATCGAGTGTTTTGGCTCCCCACTCCCAGTAGGCGCAGGTGTAGGCCATGGTCTTGCCGAGCATCGGACCGTAGAGCTCATTGCCGATGTCGTAGTGGCTTTGAGCATTTTTGTAGGCCCTTTTGCCCATCTGAAGGTTCATGATTCGGCTGCGCGCAAGGTAAAACAGCAAACCAGCGTTAGATTTAATTTTGTCTTCCAACCGCGCCTCGAAGACCCTCACAAAAGTATTATCGAGCTGTTTGGAGCTCCACATGCCCTCCATATAAGATTCGCCGACGCCCAAGGCACCGTATCTAAGCACACGACTATAAAACGCTTCGTCGTGCACAGCAACATCGTAGGGCTTAGAGCCATCGACTGTAATGCCCGCCTCCTTGAGGAGTTTTTTGAGTATTTTTTTGTCTTCAGGATTGTTTTTCATTGTTTTAGCCTTTCTTTACTGTTTTTTGATACAAACCATTATACCGCCTGGCTGGATCGTACTTGGATTTCAGCACTTCATAAGCTTTTTTGTTGTAGAGTTTATCGAACTCGTCTTTGGTATAAAATGAGTCCGAATAAAGCGACTTTTTGCCCTTAAGCTGGGCCACTACCTGCTCTATTTTACGATTCAAATGCCCTTCAGTCCAGCCGGGCTTACTTGGCGCACTATCCCAGAAACCGAAATTGACATAGAGCTGGCCGGGCTTTAGCCGGTATAGGGTCCAATCTTTTTTGCTGTCGGTTTGCCTGACGGGGCAAATCCAGATTGGTTTAATGCCAATTGACTCGTTAAAAAACTTCAAGAACTTTTCGGAGGCCTGAATCGGCAGCTCGACATCTTGGATGATGGTTTCTTGCTGGGGCTTATGCAGGACCTTACTAACGAGGGCCATTGGTTTGTATTTGGCCTCAAGCCCAAAGAGCTTCATATAAAAAGCCGAATTGAGTCGCTTGGGTCCGATGATGTGCCGCACGACTGGGTTTTGAGCCCCAATATTTTTGCTGCACCAAAACCAATCGGTGTCCCAACGCCAGATATAGTCTTCGATGGTCAGGTAGTCTTCGCTGCGAGTGAATAGGGACTTGTAGAAGATATTTTGGTTGGTGTAGTCGCTAGTGTAGGGAGCGGAACTTACCATTAGGCCGAGCACGAGGTACATCGAGTGGTCGTCAAAGATTACGCCATCGATAAAATCGATTTTTTCGCTTTTCCAGCTCTGGCTATCGCAGATATCTTTGAGGGTCTTGAAGTACTCGCTAGCGTTTTCAAATTTGAGGTAAGTGATTCTGACAAAAGGCTTGACCGCGACGAGGCTAATTTTAAGACTCAGGCTATAGCCCAGGGCCCCGTAGCTATTGGGGAAGCCGTAGTAGAGGTCGCTGTGGTCGTTGTCTGGGCTGGCAGTGACAATTTCGCCGGTACCGGTGAGTATTTGCATCTCGAGCACCGTTTCGTGCGGCAGGCCGTACTTAAAAGAGCTCGATTCGATACCAACGCCAGAAATTGCTCCGCCCAGGGTAATGGTTTTGAGCTGGGGCACCACAGCCGGCATTAGGCCGCGCGCCAGGGTCTGCTCAACCAGGCGCTGGTAGCTACACATCCCCTCGACGGTGGCAGTTTTGCCCTTGGTGTCGATTGCGATAACATCATTAAACCCTCGCAGGCCCAGGCGACTGACGTGTTTTTGTTGCCGAACCCTAAATAGGTTGGTCGATTTTTTGTTGGTAGCAATTTTGCGGCTCGAGTTTTTGACAGCACCAAACTCCTTCAGGAGCCGGACAATTTTACGCTGGTGCTCTGCCTTGGTTGTCATTACGATAAATTGTACCAGCTTCTGATAAATTAAGCACAGCCCGAATTGGCTTCTGTCAAAGGGACTCATAAAAGTGTAAGCTGTACTTACGCCCTGTCTGGCCCGTACTGTTGGTGATTTATTTGTTGCTCTTGACCAATAATTAATCCGAATGAACCGCTAGGTGAATGTTTAATTATTGAAGAGGAGTAATGCAGTGCTGACTGGTGGTAGAATAGCCATATTCTACCTGAAGTGTAAACTGCACTTACGACGATG
>SICB01000023.1 GCA_009691555.1 Patescibacteria group bacterium
ATGACGAGTGCTGATTTGTGGAACGACCAAGCTCGCGCCGAGCTGATTACCAAGCAAGCTGCCAGCCTGGCAGCCTATACCGAGCAATGGGACAACACAATTGAGGACATCAACACCACCCTGGAGCTTTTGGAATACGACGACCATCACAAAAAGGACGACCATGATGAAAACAGCGACCACAGCGAATACCAGCCATCCATCGACAAGCTAATTGTGGCAGCCGAGAAGCTACTAATAACCGTTAAGCTCAACGGCCCCCACGACAAATCGCCGGCTATTATGCAACTCTCGGCTGGAGTTGGTGGTACTGATGCCGCCGATTGGACGGCGATATTAGAGCGAATGTATTTGCGTTACGCCGAGGCCAGCGGCCTGCAATCTGAGGTATTGGAAGAAAGCCCCGCCGAGGAAGCTGGCCTAAAAAGTGCCACTATTCGCTTTAGTGGCCCTTTTGCCTATGGCAAATTGCAATCCGAAAAAGGCGTGCACCGGTTGGTACGCTTGAGCCCATTTAATTCCGCCAGTCTCAGACAAACATCTTTTGCACTTGTCGATGTCATACCAGAAATATCCCAAACAGAAGCTTCGCTGGACGAAAAAGATCTTAAAATCGACACCTACCGCAGTAGTGGCAACGGCGGACAGAGCGTCAATACCACCGATAGCGCGGTCCGTATTACACATTTGCCGACCGGTTTGGTAGTGGCAATCCAAAACGAACGCAGCCAGCTCAAAAACAAGCAGCGCGCTCTGAGCATTTTGGCCAGCCGCCTAGCCGAACTGGCCCGCCAGCAGCACCTAGAGAGTATTAACGAGCTCAAAGTATCGTCCAAATCGGCCGACTGGGGAAGCCAAATCAGATCGTATGTATTGCACCCTTATCAAAAGATCAAAGACAATCGTAGCGGCTACGAAACCAGTGATACCCAAGGTGTTTTAGACGGCGACCTAGAGCCCCTGATTGAAGCTTACTTATCTAGCCAAGTCGGTAAGGATTAGCTTTATTATTATGGATAATTTTGGTATGCTAGTGGCATATGATTTTATTAGACCGCGTTACTGTTATATACCCCAACAAGACAGTGGCTCTTTCAGGCGCCTCACTGCATATTCAGCCCAAAGAATTTGTCACCATCGTTGGTGCTTCTGGCGCCGGCAAGAGCACGCTAATTCGCTTGCTGATTAAAGAAGAAGAGCCTACTTCGGGCAAGATTATTGTCGGCAGCATCGATTATGATACTATCGACAAATCTAACATACCTCATCTGCGTCGCAAAATCGGAGTTGTTTTTCAGGATTTTAAGCTCCTGCCAAACCTCACGGTCTACGAAAATGTGGCCTTTGCACTGGAAGTCTCTGGAGTCAAAACCAAAGAAATCAAACGAGCCGTACCAAAAATATTGCAATTAGTTGGCTTGAGCGAAAAAGCTCGTCACTATCCGGGCGAAATATCGGGTGGCGAAAAGCAGCGTACCGCAATTGCCCGAGCACTGGTGCGTAACCCCAAAATCCTCATCGCCGACGAACCCACCGGCAACCTCGACCCCAAAAACTCCTGGGATATCATCGAACTACTACTCAAGATCAACCGCTTTGGCACCACCGTAGTACTGACAACCCACAATAAAGACATTGTCGATGCCTTAAAAAAGCGCGTTATCACGATTAGCCGCGGACGAGTAGTGAAAGACGAAAAGGTCGGGAAATACACCCTATGATTACTTTCTGGAGGGTTTTCAAGAGCGGTTTTCGTAATACTTTTAGGCACGCCTGGCTAAGTACGGCAGCTACAGCAATTATGGTTGTGACGCTGCTAATTCTGACCTTTTTTGCTTTTTCAATTTATTTTGTCCAGACTCAGCTTAAGGATGTCCAGCAAAAGATTGACCTAACCTTGTTTATTAGTGACGACGCCAAAGACGAACAAATTAAAGCCCTGCAGTCCAAGGTACTGCAGTCGGCAGGAGTGACGACAGTTCAATTTGTATCTAAGGTCGATGCCCTCAAACGACTCGAAAACAGCAGCGAAGAGGGCAAGAAGCTTGCCAAATCGGCCACCGAAATAGGCAACCCTCTGCCAGCCTCGCTGGAGGTAAAACTGGCCAAAATCGATGATATCGGTGCTATCAATAAGACTATTCGGGGCTACCCAGAAGGCGCGATTATTACCGAAACTAGCTACGACAGCCGAGACGACAATCGGAAGGGAGTTATCGAAAACATCATTCGCATCAGCAATGCCGTAACTCGAGTTGGCGGAGTCTTGAGTGCAGTCTTTTTGATTATTGCCCTACTTATCATATTCAATACCGTTCGGATGGCAATATTTACTCGCCGTGAAGAAATCGAAATTATGAAGTTGGTGGGGGCCACCAAGTGGTTCATTCGAGGGCCGTTTATTATTGAGGGCTCAATGTATGGGGTCTTTGGCGCCACCATTGCGCTTCTCGCCCTGGTACCAATTAGTCGAGTGGTCGGGCAGTTTTTGGTCGAAAAGCTCAATGCCGGGGCGGCCGTTAATTATTTTGGCGCAAATATTTTGCTAATAGTGCTAGCAATTTATGCTATCGGGGTATTTATCGGAGCTGTTTCGAGCTGGCTGGCAATCTCAAGGCACCTAAAGCTCTAAGGTGCCATAAAAGCTCTAAAAACTATCGTAATTTTTGAGCCGATGTGTTATAATAGTTATGGTTTTACAGCTAGCTTTATCGCTAATTAGGAGGGTGACCAATTTTTAGAAAAATAAATTCAAAACGGCGTTTCGGTCAAAAGCCGCAACTAAAATTAAGACGAATATCAAAATTAAAAGCTATCGCAATATTAGGAATTATTGCTATTGCTTTTGGTTTTGTAGCTACTATTGTTCCGCACCAAGCTAGGGCCGATCAGTTCGATGTTCAGATTGCAGCCCTTAAGGCTAAGGTCAAGCAGGCCACCGAGGTCGCCAATAGCAAAAAGTCCGAAGTCGATACCCTGAAAGGCAAAATCGCCAGCATCGATGCCGAAATATCGGCTGCCCAGCAGCAGCTCGACCTAACCGCCCTAGAGATGCGTAGCACCGAGGCCACTATTGACCAGGCCAACCGTGACATGGAAAAGCAAAAACAAATATTGCGCGACAACTTGAGGTTGATTTATCGTTCTGGCAATATTAGCCCCCTCGAGGTCTTGGCTTCTAGCAAAAACCTCAGCGACTTTGTATCGCAACAACAATACCTAGGTGCAATTAAGCGTAAAGTCGATGACAACGTCAATAAAATAGATGCCCTCAAAAAAGTTCTCGATAGCAAAAAAAGTCAGCTCGCCGCGCAATCACTTCAGCAACAGTCTGTTGTAACCCAAATCGCCTCTAAACGAGCCGAACAAGCCAGTATCTTGGCCAGAACTCAAGGTGAAGAATCGAATTATCGTAGCGTCATCAAAGAGGACGAAGCCAAAATTGCCAGCCTCAGAGCCCAGCAAACTGCAATTATTAGCTCCTATTCTACCAATGTACAGTACGGCGGTACTGGCGGTTACCCATGGGCCAATGCCTCGCCGTTTCCAAATAGCTACTCGGACCCCTGGGGTATGTACCAAAGGCAATGCGTTAGCTACACTGCTTGGCGCGTGGCTGCATCTGGTCGCAACATGCCCTACTGGGGAGGCCGGGGCAATGCCTACGAGTGGCCCACTAGTGCCCGAACAGACGGAATACCGGTCGATGGTAATCCGCAACCCGGAGACGTCGCAATTTCTAGCGCTGGTCAGTGGGGCCATTCAATGTATGTCGAATCCATTATTGGGGGCGGTAAGGTTCGGGTTAGTCAGTATAATGCCAATTGGGGTGGTAGCTACTCGGTTAGCGACGTGTCAATTGCCGGGCTGGAGTTTATTCACTTTCCTTAAAAGTAAAAATTATAAGTTATGAACGACAAAGTTAAAACTACCCCAAATCAAACACCACCACCAGAGCCAAAACTAAATAAGCCGCGCCGCTCGGGTGCTATTAATTTGGTGATTGGTTTTGTGCTGGGCCTGGCTGTATTCTGGGCATTTAGCACTTTTTATCGCCCCGCCGCCGGCAAAAATCAGCTCGATACGGCAATGCTCTATAAGGTACAATCAATTCTGCGACAAAAGTACGATGGCGAAATCGACTATGGTAAGTTCTCGGAAGGTGCTGCGGCCGGCGCAGTAGCGTCGCTAGGAGACCCTTACACGGTATTTTTAGACCAGCAAAACAATAAGGAACTAGCCGACGATCTCAAGGGTGAGCTAACTGGGGTTGGTATCGAAGTTGGCCAAAAAGACGACAAGCTAACTGTTATTGCTCCGTTTGACGGCACGCCAGCCTCAAAGGCTGGTATCCGCGCCGGTGATATTATCGCCACTATTGATGGGGAGGAAACTAGCTCACTAACTATCGACCAAGCAGTCAGTAAAATTAGAGGCGAAAAAGGCACCGTCGTCAAACTCGGCATCATTAGAGCTGGCGAGCTGCTTAAAGAAATTGAAATCACCCGTGAAGTTATTAGTATTCCCAGTGTTTCATACGAGATGAAAGATGGCAAAATAGGCTATATCAAAATCCGGCGCTTTGGTGAAGATACCGCCTCGCTAGTCAAATCGGCCGGCGCTAGCCTTGTGGCCCAAGGGGCAAAAGCAGTTATAGTTGATGTCCGAGATAACCCCGGTGGGTATCTAGATTCGGCAGTTTCGGTAGCGTCGGAGTTTTCCAATAAAGGTGTGGTAGTTGAAGAACGCTCCCGCAACTCTAAACCCAAGGTAGAGTACGCCATCGCTGGCGGAACAATGACCGCTATACCAGTAATTATGCTCATAAACGGCGGTAGTGCCTCAGCATCAGAAATCCTTGCCGGAGCGCTCAATGATAACGATCGGGCTACATTGGTCGGCGAGAAGACCTACGGCAAGGGTAGTGTCCAAGAAGTCGTCTGCTTGAGCCCAGTCTTTATGAGCAGCGACTGCCCAGGTGCATCGCTGAAGGTCACTATCGCCCGCTGGTTCACGCCAGCTGGCATTAATATCAGCAAAGAGGGCATTAAGCCCGAGGTCGAAGTTAAGCTCACTGACGAGGATATCAACAACAGCAAAGATCCGCAGCTCGAAAAGGCTATTGAGCTCGCCAAGCAAGCAAAATAAAAATCTATTAAAAAACATAATTTTGGTTTGATAATCGTATTGACCTAACACCAGCATAGGCATTATGATATTAAAGACATTTAAATTGTGAGGGGGTTTTAATTATCATCAAACCAAAACCAAAAACAAAGTACATTTTTGTAACCGGCGGTGTGATTTCTGGTATCGGCAAAGGCATCACGGCGGCTTCAATCGGTAAGCTCATCTCAGCAAGGGGCCTAAAGGTCACAATGCAAAAATGTGATCCTTATTTGAATATGGACGCCGGCACCTTAAACCCATCTGAGCAC
This sequence comes from Patescibacteria group bacterium, assembly GCA_009691555.1. Classification (GTDB taxonomy): domain Bacteria; phylum Patescibacteriota; class Saccharimonadia; order CAILAD01; family BJGX01; genus SICB01. The sequence continues at coordinate 5,439 of SICB01000023.1, forward strand.
GGCGAGGTTTTTGTAACTAAAGATGGTGGCGAAACCGACCTCGACCTCGGCCACTACGAGAGATTTATCGACACCGAGCTAACCCGCAAATCCTCTACCATGAGCGGCAAGATATATTCTAAAGTTTTATCTGATGAACGCAAAGGCATGTACCTCGGTAAAACGATTCAGATTATACCTCATATCACCAACGAAATTATGAACCAAATCATTGCATCTGGCGAGGGTAGTGATGTGCATATTGCCGAAGTCGGTGGTACGGTTGGCGATTACGAGGCGATGGCCTGGATTGAGGCAATCCGGCAAATGAAGCGAAGAGTTGGGGAAGACAACATCCTCTATGCTCATGTGGTATATGTGCCGTACCTGGCTGTCAGTAAGGAGTTTAAGACCAAGCCAGCCCAAAACAGTGTCAGAGATTTGCGCGAGGCCGGAATACAGCCCGACATACTCTGTGTTCGTTCGGATGAGCCGATTAACGCCGAAGCATTCGAAAAAATGAGCCTGTATTGTGATGTCGATAAGGATGCAATCGTAGCTCTACCCAATTCTAAAAGTGTCTATGAAGTCCCTTTAAGAATGGAAGAAGCCGGCCTGGGCAATTACATCTGCAAGTTTATTGGTCTCAACTGCAAGAAGCCGGACTTAAAAGATTGGAAATTATTGGTAGATCGAATAAAGCAGCCAAAGTCATCGGTATCGGTCGGCGTGGTAGCAAAATATATGAGTAACGAAGATACCTACTTGAGTGTTTTTGAAGCCTTACGCTCGGCCGGCTGGCACCACAGCCTCGATATCAACATCGTCTGGATTGACTCCGAAAAACTAATTGGTGACGAGTTCGAATTTGCTGGCCTTGATGGTATCTTGGTGCCTGGCGGTTTTGGAAGTCGTGGGCTAGAGGGTAAAATTTGGGCTGCTCGTTATGCGCGCCAGAACAAAGTACCGTATTTGGGCTTGTGTCTCGGAATGCAAGTGGCGGTGATTGAATTTGCTCGCGAGGTACTAAATGATCCGTCGGCCAACAGTAGCGAGATAGACCCTGATACCAAAAACCCAGTGATACACATTATGCCAGACCAAATCGGCGTTGATTTGGGTGGCAGCATGAGGCTCGGCAACTACAAGGCTAAACTCAATAAAAAATCTCGATCCTTCTTGGCTTATGGCAAGGGTAGTATTATCGAGCGTCATCGCCACCGCTACGAATTTAATAACGATTATCTGGTTCAGCTCGAGGCAGCTGGGCTAGTCATAGCCGCCACTTCACCAGACGGAAAGCTAGTTGAGATAGTCGAGCACAGCAACCACCCGTTTTTTGTGGCTTCGCAGTTTCACCCCGAGTTTAAGTCCAGACCCAATAAGCCGCACCCTCTCTTTAGAGACTTCGTCGGTGCGATTAAGTTTGCTCAAGGCAGCCAAATAAAACATGAACAAAAGAAAACAGTCAGTCGCGATAATTGACCCACATAGCGAGATTGCCAGGGCCTATCAGCAACGCCTGGCAATAGAGGGCTACGAGGCAATTGTATTTGCCGATGGCACCTCAAGCTTGGGCTATCTTATCGATGTCGGCGTCGATGCCCTAATTATGGAGCTCAATTTGATCGACATAGCCGCCCTAGAGCTAATCGAGATACTAAAAACTAATCCTAATTGTAGCCACATTCCAATTATTGTACTAGCCAGCTCGGCTAATTTTGATTTTAGCCAAAAAGCCAGGGAGCTGGGGGTTAGTGACTACCTAATAAAATCAACCACATCGGGTAGTGATGTGGTTGATAGGCTTCGGCAGCTACTGAAATATTAGTTTTTTATTAGGCTTTTTATTTAAGCGCTAGCTACGACGCTAACCAAAGATTTGCGTTGCTTGGTACCCGTAAAGGCCTGCTTTTGAATGGTTTTGAATTCTACAAGCCCAGGTTGCAAGGCAAATAGAGTGTGGTCTTTGCCGATTCCAACATGTGAGCCAGCAATAAACTTGCTGCCGCGTTGGCGGATTATAATATCTCCAACTTGAACAGCCTGACCGCCCGAGCGTTTTACGCCCAGTCTTTTAGACTGTGAATCTCTGCCGTTTCTTGATGAACCGCCGGCTTTTGTATGTGACATTTGTTGCTCCTATTTAGTTTCAAAAATAATAATCTGACGACCCGTGAATTGTCCTTCTCTATGATAGCTCAGATTGCTTTGTCGTACAGATGTAAACTCGGACTTAGTATAACCCAAATTACATATCTCGTCA
>SICB01000024.1 GCA_009691555.1 Patescibacteria group bacterium
CAAACTCGTAGCCAGTAAAGCCAAAAGCGCAGTCCTGCTTCTGCATAAATGCAACTTGTTTTTCTAACTTGGTGGGCAGCCATAAATCATCAGCATCAAGAAAAGCAATATACCGCCCTTTTGCAGCATCAATACCCTTGTTCCGGCTAATTGCAGCGCCAGAATTCTTCTTGTTGCTAAGTAGTTTGATTCGCTTGTCTTTTGTAAGATAAGGCTTAATGAGTTTTACGCTTTTGTCTGTAGATTTGTCATCTACAAGTAATAGTTCCCAATTGGTATAAGTTTGATCGAGCACTGTTTTTATTGTTTCATCTATAAAACTTGCTGCATTATATACGGGCACAACAATACTAACGAGGCGGTTATTTGCCTTGCTCATTTCGCCACCCTCTTTGCACTGGCCTTGGCCTTGCTATTGTCTTTAGATTTAGCCTTAGTCTTCGCAGCTGCCTTAACTTTGCCCTGGCCTTTAATTTTGCTATAAAAAACTGAGCCTGTTTTAAGGCCAAGCACTGGCTTGGGCGCACGGGGCTTATTGTGCTGGCTCATAAGAACCTTGAGCTCGTTGTGTATGCCACTCTTGTCTATTTCATTACCACCTCTTTTGACTACCGCAATCGCGGTAAGATACACGATTGTGATATCAAGCCAAAAAGACTGGTTTTTGATATAGCTAATGTCGTACTGCAACTTTTCAGTAATACTAAGATCATTACGGCCACTAGCCTGAGCTAGGCCTGTAACGCCTGGCAAGGCATCTACTCTGCGCCTTTGCTCTTGAGTCATGTACTTGTAGTACTGCGGTATCCAGGGGCGCGGGCCAATAAGCGACATCTGGCCTTTAATGATATTTATAAACTGGGGCAGCTCATCGAGCGAAAAGATGCGTAATACACGGCCGGTATGGGTGATGTTATTTGGGGTTTTAGTGTCATGCACATTGTTGCTACTTAGCATTGTTCGAAACTTATACAAATCAAAGCCTTTGCCTTTAATGCCGGTGCGCTCTTGAATAAACAGTACCGGCCCCTCGCTCTCGAGCTTAATAATAACTGCAATAATAACCCAGGCTGGTAGGCTAAATATAAGTACCACTATCGCGACGCCTATATCTAGAATTCGTTTGATGTAGGCTTTGTACATAGTAACTGCAGTCTACTTTTTTTCGGCCTTAGTACTTTGTGTAAAAGCTGGCACAGTGTTGGTGATGTACTTTGCTGCTTGTTCGGCCCTCTTGGCTTTGCCAATGGCTGCAACTCGAGCTATTTCTGCCTGCTTATCTAGCTCGGCTTTCTTAGCTTGCTGGGCTTTGGCTTTTTTGGCAGCACGGGCCTTGGCGGCTACTTTTTTGCGGGCCTCAGCCTTAGCTTGCTTGACTTGTTCAAGCTGTGCAGCTATTCGCTGTTGCTCGCGGCTCTTGCGGGACTCTGCAATATTTTTCTTGGTACTTTCAATAGTGGTTTTGATTTTGGCGATGCGGATTTCGCGTCGCTCTTGGCGGTCTTGGGCTTTTTTGAGTGCTGTGCCCTGCTTGATAATTTCGGCTTTCTTGGCTTCGGCTTCTGCAAGAGCTAATTTTTTGGCATCGGCAATTTGTTTGGCCTTGAGCTGCTCTATTTTTATTGCCTTCTCAGCTTCGTCCCTGTGGGCCTGGGCGATCATTTCGGCCTTGGCCAGCTCCAACTTTTTGGCATCGGCAATTTGTTTGGCCTTGAGCTGCTCTATTTTTATTGCCTTCTCAGCTTCGTCCCTGTGGGCCTGGGCAATCATTTCGGCCTTGGCTTTTTTGGTGGCTATGGCCTTGGCGCTGGCTTGCCTGCGAGCCTCGGCTTTACGCTCGATGGCTTTTTGAACCTCTGCCAACTTGCGGGCTTGTGCCTTGGCTTGGCTTTTTAGCTCACGCTTGGCTTTGCGTACTTGCTTTTTGGCTTTGCGAGCTTTACGAAGAGCACTAGTTTTGGCGTGGTAGCGAGCGAAAATAGACGGTTTGCGCTTGCTATCAGATTTAGGCTTATCTTTGGTGCTCAGCTTGTAGTCATATACAAAGAATAAAATAATTATTGAGGCCAGTAGCCCTACTGCTGCGGCCAATGCTAATTGCAGTAATTTGCTAACATTGTATGGCTCATAAGCTATGCTGGCGCCGTCTACCACCTGTATATTGTCGTTGCCATAGATGTCTTTTATTTTATTTTTAAATGATTCAATCGTCGCGCTTAGTACGATTTGGCTTTGTTCTGGGCTGGTTGAAGAGTAGCTAACCTTAATAACTTCGGTGTCTTTTTCGTTGGTGGTGTCTACTGAGCCTACTACAGTCTGATAGCTGTCTTTAATACTGCGCTCCGAAATAACTGGCTCAATTACCCGGCGCGATTTAAGTAGCTGCTGATAGTTATTAATTAGTGTAGCATCACTTTTAACAGTAGTTCCGGAAGTGTTTACAACAATTAGAGTTGCGTTACTTTTATATAGCGGTACCTGAATGAAGTTATTGTATATAAGGCCAGCAATAAGCGCCAAAAGTGTCATGGCGACAATAAAATACCAGTATTTGGCGTAGTGTTTTAATAGGTCGTATAGGTTGATTTCTTGCACGCGGAATTTACCTCAATTAATTTTGCCTACTATACCAAATACTTGACAATAAGTCAATAACTTTGTGTGGCATAAGCACTATCAATCGCTACCATTTGCGCGAACACCAAAAACAATCCATAATTGACTATAAATATACCGACAAATAATAATAACTTTCTTGAAGGAGATCAACGATGGTAACAATTAGTATAGATGGCGACAACCTTATGGTAGTAGTAAGCGGAATTGGCAAAGTGCTAGCCCTGCGTAGTGAGCTAACTGTGCCACTTAAACATGTAGTAAGCGCAAAGCTAGACCCTAAGGCTACCTCGCTACCAAAGGGCCTCAAAGGCCCAGGAACACGAGTGCCAGGACTAATATATGCTGGTACCTTTCATAAAGACGGCGAAAAAGTTTTTTGGGATGTGCGTAAATCGGATTGCGCAATCGTAATAGAGCTTAAAAATGAAGACTTCAAGCAACTAGTGGTAGAGGTCAAAGACCCCAAAGCAGCACTTCAGCTTATAAACAGCCATATTGGCTAAAAGTTGAGTCAAAGGGCTTGACCCATAAAACCTTATTTGCTATATTTAATTTATCACCAAACCAGGCAGGCCCAAGGTTTCGACCGAAAGCTACTCCTGGTTATTTTTTTTGCTTAAATTAAGCTAAATTAAATTAACTAGGCGTATTCTGAATATTATCTTGGGGTTTAGATTGGTTATTAGGCTTGAAAGGCTGCTTTGGCTGGTCTTGCGGCGTAGCAGTTCTTGTCGGATTCGGAGTCTGATTCTGGGTCGGAATAATAGCGGGCGACGGCTTGCGCTTTCGTGCCCGTAGCTCGAGCTTGCTGCGTAGCTCACTCATTTTGACGATTTTTTTGGTATGGCTACTGAGTAATTTCGAAAACCTGTCGCTCGGTACCAAAAGATTGAGCAATTTGCCTTTTTGACTGAGGTATTGGATGAGGCAATTAAAATCGCCGTCGCCGGTAATGATGACCGCTTTGTCGTAATTGCTGTACTCAATAGCAGCGGCGTGTAATACCAGCTCGGCATCGACATTGCCTTTGACAACCTCTTTGCCGTTTTCCATATACCCAACAGTTGGCTTGAAGACTAGTATAAAGCCGGCTTGCTCGAGCTCGTCATAAAGGCTTTGGTTGTCGGTGACATGGCCAATAAATATAAAAGCCTTGTCGATGTTGTACTTGTTTTTAAGATACAGACGCAGTTTGCGGTGGTCGAGCTTCCAGCCCTGCGACCGGATGCCGAGATTGAGGTTTTGGCTATCGATAAAAGCGTAATTGGGGAGGTTGTGGTTCATCTTATAGCTACTATACTACATTTGGTGGAGTTATTATAAGCCTCAAGCAAATAAAATAAGCTGGTCGTTATAACCAGCTTACTGATAATTGGATGGCATTTCGGCGATCCAGATTTTGAGTAGTTCTTTAGCGTTGGTCAAGCGTTAGGATCTCTTGCTAGTAGTAGACAGCCAGAACATAGTAGCTGTCGGGCTGTATTAATAGTGTATTGGTTTATTCGCTGATGGTAGTTAGATTTTTTGAGCGCAATAATGCACAATAGTGGCTTTTATAAATAAAAAACCACCCATATTTCAGGGTGGCTGGTAAGGAGTATGATTATACTCTGTAGGAAAGCTGCTTGATAGTGCGGCCTCCCAGCAGGTAGACGACTGTGTGGCCGATGCAATCGAGGAAGTCTCCACTGGCACTTTCCTCGAGCAGGCAATCGCACTCTTGGTGCTGAGGGTAGGCCAACACCTTGGTGGTACCGGGCCCATACTTCTGGCAAAGCTCATTGTTGAGCATTGCGATCGGGTCGAGGTAGTTTGGAGCCTCAATCATTCCCTCTTGGTAGAGGTAGATTTGCTGATCGGTCATCCGGTAATGCTTGAACAGCTCCGGGTAGATAGCGTGGTGACCATCTGGACCCCTGAGCTCGATTCCGGGTATGTCGTCCAGCGAGACCATCACAACCCGCGGTTCCGGGTCGTTGCCGACTATAAGTATCATGTTGTGTATTGCCTTAAGCATATACTACCTCCCTGTACATCCAAAGATTTTTTGGAACCTATATAATAGTATATATAACGATAATTGTCAATGCTTATTGCTCTGCGGCTTAAGCTCGTTGGCTATTGCTGTTTGTTGAGTCTATCTTTTTTGGACTGCTCGGATTCATAGGCAGCTTCTTTGGCTAGTTCGGCTTCTTTGTCGCAACTGGCTTTATCGATATTTTGTTCGGCTAGATTCTTTTGGCCAGATATGCGGTTTTTATTATAAAAAATTCGTAATCGTTCTAACATTGGTGCTCCTAAGGGGTATTTAATAATATGTTTATAATTATACACCTAGAATTTTATTTTTTTAGACCCAAGGTGGTATTTTTAAGAGCCTTAGAATTTATAGCAAGCCTAGCCGCAAAGGCTTTAGCTAGTGGCACTCAGAGTGCCAAGAACTAGTATCCAGGCCAACGACGACTTGGCAATAAGGCTCAACCAAATGTAGGCTCGCTCGCCATAGGCGTAGTCCTTCCATTTGCCAATCTTTTTGTACTGCAGCCACATATTGATAGCAAAGGTTTTAAATAGCAAAAATGTTACCACAAAGCCTAGCTGGGCGTACCACGGAATAGAATCGGCAATGTTGTTGGTACTGGCCCAGAAATAAATGCCGCCGATGATCCACGGCACAATGCCGGCGATAATGCCGATATTAAAAGGAAACCACGAGGTTTTATCGGTTAGTTGATTATACCGCTCCATCTCTAGGCCCCAGATATTCATCAAAAAATTCAGTGTAAAAACAAACACTACGCTTGGCAGCTCAATCAGCCCACCCATCATTAGTAGCGCTGTAATCATTAGCGACGAACTTATGGAGTACTCTATCCAGCGCATCGGATTGATACCCTTTTTGATGTTCGACTCATAGCGCCGGACGTACAATGGTGAGGCAACAAAAAAGTGAAAGAACGCCGCCACCAGCAAAAATAATGGGCCGACAATGGCTATTGGTATTCGAATTAGCGTACTGGTTGCCACCGTATATCCGCCACCTGGAGCGGCATCAAAAAATCTGGTAATAATAGGCAGCTTGAAAGCGTAATTTAAAATTATCAGCATGGCTGATGCTTGCACAAGGTGCACCGAGCCCATAATAAAATTGAATCGTTGGAGTTTTTTGCCTTTAATTGTTTTTGGTTTCATGATTAGGATTATAGCATAAGAACTATATATAATTTTGATAAATTATCGGAAACCACTTACAATAGAAGCTATGTCCAAGCACACACCATCTGAATCTGTCGATACAGCCCTGCATTTTAAGTGGGTGGTGCTGACGGCTTTCTCGGTAATTGCCACCGGATCAGTGTTTTACCACACCTTCATGAAGCTCAGCTGGATCGACGCTGTATATTTTTCGGTGATCACAATTACTACCGTGGGGTACGGCGATATTCACCCCAATACACCAGGCACCAAGCTATTTACGATATTTTATGTGCTGATAGGTGTTGGTATTATTGCCGCTAGCCTAAATATCTTGGTTCGGACTGCGGCTCAGAGACGACTCGATAAAAAACAATCAAAAGATGGCACGAAGTAATAAGATCTAAACAGGCACCAAACGCCAATAAAAAATCGCCCTTAATGTTACTTAAGGGCGAAGTAGATTTTTGATTAATCCAGCCTCATATCTAGCGGGAGCTCGATGAAGGTCGGATATGGTACGACGATATCGTCCTCAAAGAGAGGTATCAGTGCTCCCCAGGATGTCATTACGAATCTATCAGTATCGGCCAGATACTCGATGCTTGCAAAATCGGGTGAGTTAGTCAGGTCATCGATACTTATCTCTTCTCCCCAGTAGTGGTTTTCTACGTAGGACAAGACGTGTTCGAAGCTGTGCCCTGGCTCGATTTCGAACTGGAAGATTTTGACAAAATCGAAGCCTATGGCACCGAGTTGGTGTGGCACTAGACTCGGATCAAGCCCTTCGCTAGCGCAATAAGGCACGACTGGCAAAACTAATCCAGGGTAGATATAGCGTGCCGCCTGGCTAATCATATTCGGCTCCACCACTTTGTTACCTCCAGTTTCGTCTAGGCGAACTCTGAACAGCTATATTATAGCCTAAAAAGCTCTCAAATCAATAACCACCGCACAGACACCAACAAACCAGATTATAATCTTGCCAAAGTAGCTGTTATTTATTTTCGCCTCTCTCGAATTGGTTAGGCATAGCATAAAAAAACTAGCCCTCTGTGGGCTAGATTTTTTAAAAACCGCTATATCTAATAGCTAAAAGTTATTTGTGTCCACCGGCAAACATCCTAAGGTTGATGCCGTTATCAATGGCCCACTGCTTAAGTTCGGCCTTTTTGGATTTGATGGCCTGCTTGCGTTGAGGTTGTGGCAAATCCTTTAACGACATCCGGTAGCTGTGCATTTCGGCTAGCTTAGCTATGATCTGTGCTTTTTGATCGGCGGTTATTTTGCCGCTTTGCACGGCGCGGTCTAGCTTGTCGGCTACTCGCGCTTGTCGATCGCTATAGCTTGCAGCCTTGGTCTCTTCGGAGACGCCACTACGCTGAACACTGCTAGGGCGCATATGCACAGCTGCCAATGCTGGCACAGCAGCGCCGGCCAACAGAGCTACTGTGGCGATTGAGGCGATTGTTAGTTTTGATGTATTGTTCATAGTTGTTTATACTACCTTTCGTTGCGAATTTTAAATGTTATACCGGTAATCATAACGCACCATAAAGCAAGGCTGTGACAGCCCCTCGCTAGTCGCTGGCTAGGTAGTTGTGACAGCGCTATAAGAACGGCTTCAGCAAGACTTAGATAGCCATAATACCAAAAAATATAGAGGTTACGATGTGAG
>SICB01000025.1 GCA_009691555.1 Patescibacteria group bacterium
ATATGATAACAGAATATATCGTTTTAGTGCTTAGTGTTATAAAATAAGTTTTAATGAATAACAAACCCAAAGATCAAACCAAGATCTGTGCAGTATGCAAAAAGCCATTTACTAACCGCAAAAAGTGGGCCAGTCGTGGGCAGTGGGCGCAAATAAAATACTGCTCCGAGCGCTGCCGAAATACAAAAAAGTAGCCAGCAAGAGAAATAAAATGGTATATTATTGTTATGTCTAAACCTAATAATTAAAATAAATAAAAAGGAGACAACAATGAAGCCAAAAGATGATGATAACAGCCACCCAGCCAGTACAGACCCAACAGTCTGCGACCCTGATAAATACAAGACGATATTTGAAAACGAAAGAGTTAGGGTGCTTGAATACAAAGACAAGCCAGGCGAAAAAACAACCCGCCACCACCACCCAGACACAGTGACCTTTACGCTTTCGGCGTTTGACAGAAAGCTGTATGTCAACGGCGAAGAGAAGGTGGTAAACAAAAAAGCCCACGAAGCCGGCTGGCAAGATGAGCAGTTTCATATTGGTGAGAACATTGGCACAACAGACACGCACACTATACTAGTGGAGCTCAAAGAACCGCGACCTTCCGCTTAGTAGCAGAATAATAATTTGTAGAGATTTTTTGGAATGACTAAAGCACTATTTTCTGATTGGCACTAATTGGGATTAGTGTAGGTTTTGTCAGTTACGGGTTGTGCCTTTTGTATTCTCAAATAACGCCTCAGCAAATTTGTGTCGATGCCATACAAGAAATAGTTCTTTTTGATGCAGAGATTATAATTTATAAAATTGACGCTAGCTAGTACTGGGGCTACAATTGGAACAACCACTAGAGGTTGTTCCTTTTAATATTAACGCCCAATGTATGTTTCAGGCACACTACCAATTGCTCACCAAGGGAGGTGATGATAGTGAAAAAGCGATTCGCAAGGTTTAAGCCGAAGTTAGCGCTGGTACGCGAAGCTCAGAATAATTGCCCGCTAATCGATACTGCACTCTGTGGCAGCTACTGTGTCACGGGCAGGCTACTGTGCCAGGAGTCTAGCGACCCTGGCCTACTACGAAGGTTAGTAACCAATTTGCAAGCACTCAGCGACGAGCAGAGCTACCTAGCCAAACACGATGGCCTGACGGGTCTCTGGAATAAGTACGAATGGGAAAAGCAGGCCAAAAGGCGTATTGCTTGGGCTGAGGAAGAAAACAGCATAGTAGGACTGCTATTTGTGGACCTTACTAACTTCAAGACAATTAACGACACGCTAGGCCATTCCGTAGGCGACAAATTGCTTCAAGGGCTTGCTAAGCTGATGGTCGATACCTTGCGGGAGTCCGATATAGGCAGGTCTGGTGGCGATGAGTTCATAATACTTGTCGATTTGTACCCCAGAAGCGACGAGAGCCTAACACCAGCTCAGCGTCTTAACGAGGTTATATCGAGATTATCTCAAAAGTTTGAGGTATTCTTTGTGTCACTATCTGATCTTGGCGCAACAGCTGCAATTGGCAGTAGTTTGTGGCAAACGGGTATGAGCCTTGAGGAGTTGGTTGATTTGGCCGACGAGGACATGCGCCTCGTCAAAAGCGAGCAGCACCTCAAGTATGGCAAGCATCGAGATTAGGAGCTGTATTTTAAACGCCTCCCCGGCAAATACTGGGGAGGCGTAACTATGTCTGAGCCGTTAAGGTAGTTTTTACTAGTTTAGCTGTAGTCTGCGTTTTTATTATTAAGGCTGTATAATACATTATTATGAGTATCAAACAGCCAAAACGACCCTATGCCGTGTTTGACCTTGATGGCACGCTTATTAGGTGGCAGCTATTTCATGCCATTGTCGATAAATTTGCAAAGAGCGGGCGGCTATCTACTGCACAGTATCGGGTTGTGACGGACGCCCGAAAAGTCTGGAAAAACCGCACCTCCGACAAGAGCTTTGATGACTATCAAAACAAGCTAATAACGGCCTACCAGATAATCGTAAAAGATTTGTCGACTAAAGAATTTGAAAATGTTGCCAGGGCTGTTTTTGAAATTCACAAAGACCAAGTATATGTCTATACGCGCGAACTTATGCGTGATCTAAAAGCGAAAGGCTACTTGCTGTTTGCTGTGTCAGGATCTTTTAGCCACATTGTAGAGTTGGTGGCCAACTACTACGGCTTCGACGACTCGGCCGGCTCCACCCAGGCTGTAGCTGAGGGCAAATTTACTGGCGAGAGGGACATTATTCAATTCGACAGGAAGGTCGATAAAATAAAAGATCTGGCCCTAAAACACGATGCAACTAACAAGGGCAGTATCGCGATAGGCGATTCGATGGGCGATTTGGCGATGCTCGAATATGTGGAGCAGGCGATTGCCTTTAACCCTTCCCGCGAGCTATTTGAATACGCCATGGCTCAGGGTTGGAAGATTGTGGTGGAACGAAAAAACACCATCTACCAGCTTAATAAGCAGGGCGACGAGTATGTGCTTGGGGCGTAATTATAATTAACTTATTAAAAGGTAGCGTATAATACTAGCTATGAGTAAGCCGATGCTTTTATCCAAATCCGATTATATGATGTACTTAAAGCACCCGGCCTGGCTGTGGCTCAAAAAGTATGACAAGAAAAAACTACCAGAAGTCAGTGCCGACCTGCAGGCCATGTTTGATGCCGGCCACGAATTCGAGGCCTATGCCGAAGCGCACTTTCCCGACGGCGTTCAGCTAGGCTTTGATAGCTACTTTGAGTACCTGAGCTTGCCAGCCCGTACCACCCAGGCTCTAGAGGGTGGTACTAAGACGATCTTTCAAGGCCGTTTTGAACACCAAAAAACTACTTTTATATGCGATGTGCTGCGCGTGGTGGGTGATAATGAGCTGGATTTATACGAGATCAAATCGAGTACGAGCGTTAAGTATGAGCATATTGTTGATTTGGCTTTTCAGGTAACAGTGCTAGAGGGTTGCGGCTACCGCGTGCGCAGAGTCTATGTGATGCACGTCGACAATAGCTATACCCGTAGCGGCGAGGTCGATAGCAAACAAATTGTGGCTACCGAGGATGTCACCGAAGACGTCAAAGGGCAACTACCGCAAACGGTACGCAATATCGAGGGTGCCATAGAAGTAATGGAAAGTGATAAAATGCCCGACCCTTCACCAAGCCTGGCTCAGCTCGGTAGCCTAGAAGAATGGCTAGAGGTGTATAAAAATATCGTGCCAGTACCCGATGGTAGTATTTATGAGCTGTGCCGGCTCAACACCAACACCCTGCAGCTACTTGAGGCAGAGGGCATTACAAAGCTTGCCGATATTCCGATGGAGCTAGTCAGCGTCAAACAACAGCGTTGGCAACTAGAAGCGCTCAAAAAAGGGGAGCCAATTTATGACACTAAAAAGCTTAGTAAATTTCTGTCCGATTTTGAGTACCCACTGTACTTTTTTGATTACGAAACGCTTAGTAGTACGGTGCCTTACTTTGATGGCACTAGGCCGTACCAACAAGTGCCATTTCAGTACTCGCTACATGTCATTGATAGCCCAGGCGCCGAGCTCAAACAGATGGGATATTTGCATAGCGATAATACCAACCCTGCCAAGCCCTTGAGCGCGGCACTAAAGAGCCAGATAGGTGAAAAGGGCACCATAATAACCTGGAATATGAGCTTTGAGAAAAGCTGCAATACATTGCTCGGAAACATGATACCAGAATATAGAGAATTTTATGAGGGCCTCAATGATCGAATTAATGATTTGATGTTGCCATTTAGAAATGGCCTTTATGTTGATGCCGGATTCATGGGAAGCGCGAGTATTAAAAAAGTCCTGCCGGTGTTGGTGCCAGAGCTTAGCTATAAAGACCTCGGCATCCAAGAGGGCGGATCGGCCCAGAGATCGTGGATGGATGCCGTATTATATGGCACTAGGGCTGGCGAGAAAGAACAGATACTAAAAGACCTTGATGAATACTGCGCCCTCGACACACTAGCGATGGTTGAGATATACAAGTTTTTGGTGGCTACGGCTGTCGGAAAAACCCCCGACTATACTAAAAGCATAACTAAAAGTAACGATGGCCCTATGCCAGAGCAGCCCGAACAACTCTCGATAAAAATCTAATAATAACATCCGCGGATAATAAAAAAGAGGCCTCATGTTGAGACCCCTTAAAGGTGCAAATACTATTTGCGCCCGGGTATCTTATTAAACCTAGCTAATTTGGTAAAGGCTGCGCCAGCAATGGCAAGGCCAGAACCCAACCCCACAAGCAGCGTAACGTCGCCACCGGTGAGCGGAAGTTTGCTACGAGTCACCGTAATGCCCTTGACTTTGGTCGGATTGGGGTTTGTAATAACCAAAGCATCGAGCAAGGTAGTCGATGTCGTCGCTTCTGGGACCGTAGTCGATGTCGTCGCTTCTGGGACCGTAGTCGATGTCGTCGCTTCTGGTACCGTAGTCGATGTCGTCGGCTCCGGTATCGTAGTCGATGTCGTCGAGGTACTGCAGAACGAATGCGCCGGGTTACCCCGCGCAATGCCCGAATTGGCATCGCACTCATAACCGTTGTTGGCATCATCCGGACCCGGTAGTTGGCCTGGCGGATTTTTACTATCGGCGTTACCGACGCATCCCGCACAAGGCTTACTGGTGGCGTTGCCGTCACCGTTACCATTGCCACTAGGCTCACCGACCCCATTGGGGTCGTACGGACCAGTTGTATTGGCTCCGGATCCGTCGTTTTCGGCGGATTTATAGAGACCAACTGCCTTACCTTTGGCATGGTCGGGTGGGGCAGCCACAGCTACGCTGGTATGTATCAAAACACCAACGAAAAAGCTCACTAGCACTCCGTAGAGTATTTTTCTCATTTTTCCCCCTCTTTCAGATGTATAGGTACTTGCGGGCATATTATAACATATATTGACCGAAAATAGTAGTGCACCTCTGGATTGAGGTGCACGGTTTAACTTAATTTTTAGAAACTAGCTATTGCTAGTTGCTCAATACGAGCTCAGGGTACAAACCTTCGTCGAAATTCTCTATGAAGCTGGCCATTGGCAGCGGCACAGGGACCCCGAACTGGTATCTTGTATCGTTCACTACGATATCTAGCTCGTAGTTGTGTCCAAACGAGTTGGCAATGATTCTGGCGAACTCTTTGTTGTCAGTAAAGATGCCTTCACTAAATACCACTACTGTTGGGTCGATGTCCTGAAGAGCCCTGGCTATGACACAGTTGCCAGGAGTTCGTTGTTCACCAGCCGGTAAGGTGCTAAGGAGCTGGTGCCCCGCACTTCTTCGAAGGCGGTTGACCCGCTCGAGTGTGAACTGTTCTTCGTTCATTATTCCCCCTATGTACTTGTACTCACCACGGATGATGCAGATTATATTATATACCATATGTGCGGTGCTTTGGTATAGGCATACTCATACCTTCCATACCATCTGGCAGGAAAGTGCTCTCATGCATCAGCAAATTGACATACCTTGTATTATATGACATACAACTTTTTTATTCGTGAGCACAATATACAGTCCTTGTAATAAGGGGTGTGTGCTTTATTTTTTGTTAGCTCTTGGGTTCGAAAAATACTTCAGACCGCGGGTTTGGCTCATAACTTTTTTGAGCTCTCTTTTGTGCATCAGAACATAGAGGGCACTAGATAGGCGCCCAAATAGATTGTCGTAGTTGATGTCCAGTAGGGCCCTGTCGGCGGGATTGCTAATACCAGCCAACTCATATGAGTTTGATACGGTGTTGGCAAACTGAACGGCCTCAGCGAAGCCGCGGCCGATATCTTTGCCGGTAGGGTCAACCACAAAAACAGCCCCTTCGTTGTACTGTGAGGTATTTGCAAAAAAGTTAATTTGGCCACCTTCGACAATTGGCTTCATGCTGAATTTGCGTAGTTCCTCGGGCAAAACTGAATCGAAACTAAAATCCCATCTATAGGGGAACCAAGCGTGGGTGGCGGGGTAGAGGGCTGGGTTGGGGGTGCGCTCGGCCTTGGTCCACTCACTGACGGTAAGTAAGCCCGTAAGGTAGTGCAGTTTGCTGTGTGCATCCATGTACTTACCGGTGACGCCGATTTCCATCGCTTCGGGAGGGTTTGGTCCGTCTTGAAAATAAAATTTCTCATAGTGCTTATTGTGTATTGCTAATAGTGTGATCTGGCGATTTCCGTCGAACTGGGCCATGTACCAATCCCAACCAACAGGACTAGGCTTGGCTGTGTTAGCCGAAGCACGAATTACTAGCGAATGGGCGTTCCCGCTCATAAAACCCCACTGGTGATCAAACCAAAATGTGCCTTTTTTGAGCTTGATGGTTTCATCGCCGATAGTTAGGGTACTACCAGCCTTTAGCACCAAATTGGGTATCGAATAGTACAATGTACCCCAGCCATCAACATACGGAGCGACGCCTTCATCGCCCTGCGGGAGTATTGCTTTACCAGAATTAAAGGTCAAATCGATAGCGAGCTTGATGGGGTCGTTGGGGTTTTTTTCGATACCCATAGCCTGCACGCTAAGAGGCCAGAGCTCGTCTTTGCTACCAGAGCTAATTTTATTTTTACCGAGGGAGTATGAAAATGGTTCCGCAGTCCAATCGATAAGACCACTGGTACCGGCAATTACAATTGGGTCGGCCTGGTAATGTTTTTTGCCGGACTCGCTAACTCCAAACTGGAGCTCGATAATTTGGTTCTCTTGGTCCGATAAGCCGAACTGCTTGACTAACTCTGGTGGGAAGAGGGCATACTGAAAAAACATACATTCAATGCCATATTCCTTGCCGTTTTCACCCCAAGCACTACCAACAAAGAAGTGCCAGCCGACTTGTACATCGGGTTTTACTTGGTGATCGCGCATAAATTCGAGCTTGGCATCGCGGTGCATGCCTTCGTAGCCCAAGGTTGCATCCAGCCCCAAGAATTTGCTAGTAAAAATATAGGCTTGGTGCGGTGTGAGGCTATCGCAATACTTTTTGAGCATATTGTAGCGCTTTTTGTAGTTTGGATTGTGCGATTGCGGCCTTGCAATCAACCAGTCGAGGTAATCGCTCATCCTCTGGCCGATTGCCCGATTGCTGTTTTTGTCAGAATTGATTGTTTTTAGGTAGGCTGGCGGTATTTTGGATTCATCGTAGCTTTCGAGCCACAGTGCGTTGGCGATGTGCTCCTTGGTATGGTCGTCGATGCTGCTAGGGGTGGGGGTGTTAGCCATAGTAGTGCTACTTTCTCTTCGCTTTAAATTTACGCTTTGGCCCGTGTTTCATAACACTATTACCAAGAATACCGACCAGTGCACCAGAGCCAAGCACTCCAACTGTAAGACCAACAAGGATATTTACAATCGGTACGGCGTAGAGGCCTAGTACTACAACTGAGCCAACTAGCATGGTACGAAATGGCTTGTATTTGTGCTTGGTGAGTTT
>SICB01000026.1 GCA_009691555.1 Patescibacteria group bacterium
CCAAATTGGGCGCTCGTTACAACGATCTAGAGGCCAAGTTTTTGGGCTATGACACGCCTAATGTTGAGCTCACTACTGAAGACCTAAGGTTCATCTACCAATTAGATAGGCAAATAGTTAGCTTGGGCTATGGCGAAGACCCAAGGATCGAGCAAATACAAAATGCCCGAAATATGATTAAAGACTTGAATTATATATTCGAAGGCATAGAGCTATATGAAGGTGATCTCGACCTCAGTCGCCTGACCAGCGCCGAAGGCCTAACCTTGCCCACTACCGTCGGTGGTGGTCTCTACCTCCAGAACCTGACCAGCGCCGAAGGCCTGACCTTGCCCACTACCGTCGGTGGTGGTCTCTACCTCGGCAGCCTGACCAGCGCCGAAGGTCTGACCCTACCTACTAGCGTCGGTGGTCGTCTCAACCTCCAAGGCCTGACCAGCGCCGAAGGCCTGACCCTACCTACTAGCGTCGGTGATTATCTCGACCTCTCTGGCCTGACCAGCGCCGAAGGCCTGACCCTACCTACTAGCATTGGTGGTAGTCTCTACCTCTCCCGTCTAACCTCCGCCGCCGGCATAACTTTGCCCAAAAGCATTGACGGTGAGCTCAACTTCCATGGCCTGACCAGCGCCGAAGGCCTGACCCTACCTACTACCGTCCGTGATTATCTCGACCTCTCTGGCCTGACCAGCGCCGAAGGCCTGACCCTACCTACTAGCGTCGGTGGTTATCTCTACCTCGACGGCCTGACCAGCGCCGAAGGCCTGACCCTACCCACTACCGTCGGTCGTGATCTCTACCTCGCCAGCCTGACCAGCGCCGAAGGCCTGACCCTACCTACTAGCATTGGTGGTAGTCTCTACCTCTCCCGTCTAACCTCCGCCGCCGGCATAACTTTGCCCAAAAGCATTGACGGTGAGCTCAACTTCCATGGCCTGACCAGCGCTGATAAACAAAAACTACGCGAGCAGCAACCTGATTTGGCAAATAAAATTATCTAAGGGGTTAAGTTGTATCACAAAACCCCCACTAAAATAGCGGGGGTTTTGCTGTGTCGCAAACCTAGGTTATAAAAGACCTAGCTGACGAGCACATGAAGGCCACGGACCCCAACCACGAGCGGCTTGGGTTTCACGAGCCTTGGCATCCTGAACTTCAGGGGGTGCAAGGTCGGGGCGGGCATAACCGCCATAATTGGCCCAGGTACCTATATTGTACTGGTAGGCACCAAAATAACCATTACCAGTGTTGGTGTTGTAGTTACCACCAGCTTCACAGAAACGCAACTGAGCCCAAACATCTTCACCACCTATTACCAATTTGGCTCTAGGGGCAGATGCCACAGCTTGGACGGCCTTAGCGGCAGCGTCGGCTTGGGCCTTTGCTTCTTGAGCAACACGAAGGGGCTTTAAGATAGCATCATCAAATGAAGCTCTCTTATCCTTTAACTCTAAAGCATATGTATCGGCATTAAGGTTCAGGGCGTAGCTTTGTTTATTAGCATTTTCAGTTTGGCTAGCAGCCAAAGCTGGGTTAGCAAATGAAACTTGTACGGGGTTAACCGCTTGTTGCAATACTACTAGGGTAGTAAGTACTGCGATATATATGTTACGCATAGTTTTGTAAGAGGCTATTCCGAGACCGGAAATCGCCTAAAAAAAGTAGCTCCTGTTTAATGTTCTAATGTTTGGTGCTCAATATAAAAAGAGACCTTTGTAGAGTCTCTCAATTGAACGGGCATATTATAACAAGCATAAGCATATTTGTCAAGGGTTTTTATGCCAATATTGTTTACTTTACAGATACAGAATAATTTAGCCCTTACGCTTGACAGGTTTAAAGCGGAAGCTCTAAGCTAAGCTATATATTTGAGTTGTTATCTGGGGTGGGATCGTTTACGCTCATGAGCGTTGAGATATTGCTTGCGTATTCTAATATTTTGGGGTGTAACTTCGAGCAATTCGTCGTTTTCGATAAAGTCGATAGCCTGTTCTAGGCTTAGATTGGTATGTGGAGCAAGCTTAATGGCATCATCTGAACCTGATGCTCGGACGTTGGTCAGTTTTTTCTCCTTGGCGACGTTGATTTCCATATCCTCAGTTCTGGTATTGAGTCCTATCACCATACCCGTGTAGACTTTTGTTCCTGGGGCAATATAAGCCGTTCCACGGGCCGCAACTGTTTGCAGGCTATAAGGAGTGGCAGTACCAGTTTCGGAGGCAATTAAGGCTCCTTTACGCAACTGTTGTAGGGCAGCACTAACGGGGGCGTAGCCAATAGAGAGGCTATTTAGAATAACCGTCCCCTTCGTTGCTGTTAGCAGGGTGTTGCGCAGCCCCAATAGCGTTCTGGTGGGTAACTCATAGATTATCTCGGTAGTATTTTTGGTAGTAGCCCGCTGATTGATAAAGGTTGCCCGGCGTTGCCCTAGTTCACTCTGGATTGCGCCAGAGTACTCATCTGGTATTTCTATCGTCAGTTCCTCGATAGGCTCGAGGGTTTGGCCATCTTCTTGTTTGGTAATAACCTGGGGGCGACCAACTTCTAGCTCGAAGCCTTCGCGTCGCATCGTCTCGATTAGCACCGACAGGTGTAATTCGCCTCTTCCAGATACCAGAAATTGCGTATCACGCTCATCTACTAGTAGCCCGACATTAGTTTCTAGCTCTTTATGTAGTCGTGTGGCAATCTGGCGAGAGGTGGTCAGCGAGCCTTCTTTGCCAGCAAATGGAGAGGTATTGGGTCCAATGGCAATCTGCAGAGTAGGTGGCGCAATTGCCATGGCGGGTAGTGCTTCTGGGTTGTTAGGGTCACTCAGAGTTGCACCAATCGAGGCCGTTTGGATACCAGTCAGAGCTACAATATCACCAGCTTGGGCTTGCGCAACCTCACTTCTATCTAGTCCTTTGTTTACAAATACTTTTTCTACCTTACCCTTGACCGGTTGACCGTCGGCGTTAATGACCATAATGGATTGGCCTGGCTTGATGTGTCCGCGCCTAATGCGGCCGATGCAATATTTACCCTGGTAGTTATCCCAATCTAGGGCAGTGACTAGCATCTGAAAATCAGCATCAACATCGGCCTGAGGTGGCGGAATATGGTTTAAGATAGCCTCGAAGATAGGGGTTAAGTCAGCCGTAATACTGATGTCTTGCGGAATTTCACTCCAGGCCACGCCATCTCGCCCAATCGCATAGTAAATAGGGAAATCAAGCTGGTCATCGCTGGTGGCAAGGTCTAAGAACAAATTACTGATTTCATTTTCAACGTCCTTGATGCGAGCGTCACGCTTGTCAATTTTATTTATCACCACGACTGGTTTTAGCCCTAGCTCCAGAGCTTTTTGAAGTACAAATTTGGTTTGCGGCATGGGGCCTTCTTGGGCATCAACAATCAGCAGCACGCCATCGGCCATATTAAGGGTACGCTCCACCTCACCTGAAAAATCGGCATGTCCAGGAGTGTCAATAATGTTTATTTTGGTATCACCATACTGTATGGCGGCTTGTTTGGCCGAGATAGTAATGCCTCGCTCGCGCTCTAAATCTCCAGTATCTAAAATAGTGGTCTGGCTCATCTCAGCTTGGTTATCACGAAAAGAGTTAGACTGCTTCAAAAGCCCATCTACTAGGGTAGTTTTGCCATGATCGACATGGGCAATGATTGCGATATTTCGAATGTTATGAGGGTTTGTCATGTGGCGTTCCGATAAAAAAAATAAAAGCCCCGACTTAGGGCTACCTAATATTTTTATAACTATAGCATAAAAGTTATCTGATGTCGAGTACTTTTTGCTAGATATTGCAATATCTATTTTATTGTGGAATAATCGCTATCACCAATTCGAAACAACCGGGAGGATCAAGATGTTCGGATTCGCATTTTTACAAAGTGGAGATTGGCAGTACATTGTCTTAGTATTTTTGGTTTCAATCGCTTTTGTGTTCGTGTGCCATTTCATACCATGGGATGACGACTATAAGGATGCCGACGACGAAAGTGATTTCCGGTAGCTAGTAGCTAATAGTGCAACCGTAGCTCGCATTGCTAAAATTATCCCTTTTTGAACCATCCCTTTTTGAACCGCTAGGGTTGGATGATAAAAAAGGGCTGGATCCTAAAAAAAGCCGCACCTAGCAGTAGAGCTTTATGGCTCAGGCCCACTTCATAATAATAAAAATAGTCTTTCGAAATTCGAAGGGCTATTGTTATTTTGGTCTCATTTGCTTTGCCGAGATCAACCTCGGCTGTTACAATTAGCACTATGCGTGAAATACTAAGAATCGTCAGGTATTCACTAAAACTTTGGCCTTACTATCTGGCAATCACTATTTTTGTAGTTATTTTGTCCGCCCTGAATTTGGCCACGCCATTTTTGACCAAAGGCTTAATAGATGGCCTGACCACTAAATATGCCGGTGGCAGTGTCGATTTTAGCTACTTTTTAATGCTTCTGGGGTTGATGTTTTTGGCCAATGTGGCCATTACGCTACTATCTAATATCAATGGGTTTATTGGCGACAACATGTCGGTCAAGCTCAATAGCCTGCTCTCGAGCCGCTACTTCGAGCACCTGATGAGCCTACCGGTGGGGTACTATGACAATGAGCTGACTGGTAAAATAACTGCCCGGCTAGAGCGCTCAATATCTACAATTAGCACCCTGATGCAAACCCTAGGCAACAATTTTGTGCAGTTTTTTCTGACCACCATTGTGACACTAGTGGTGATATCGCTATATTCTTGGCCAGTGGCGCTGCTGCTGGTGGTGATATTCCCAACTTATATCTGGATTACACACCTGTCGAGCAAAGCGTGGCAGAAGTCGCAAGAGGGCATCAACGCCGACCTCGACAAAGCCAATGGTCGATTCATCGAGAGTATTGCTCAGGTTCGGGTCGTCAAGTCTTTCGTGACCGAAATGCGTGAGGTTAGTTTTTTTAAGTCCAAGCGAGCATCAATCGAGCGCCAAACCAAGCTTCAGTCCAACCACTGGCACAAGTACGATGTAGTCAGGCGGATTATTTTAAATATCGTCTTTTTCGGAATCTACCTGGTAATAATCTGGCAGGCCTACATCGGTATGTACGGATTGGGCACAGTGGTGCTGCTAATTACACTAGTCTTACAAGCCGAGTTCCCACTCTTTGGCAGTAGTTTTATTATTGATGCCATACAAAGATCTAGTTCTGGCAGTAAGGATTATTTTGAAATTATGAATAAAAAAGCCGATATCGTCGATAGCGCCGATGCCAAGAAGCTGCGCGTTAAAGAGGGCAAGGTTGAGTATCGGGCTATCAACTTTTCTTACGACAAAAAAAGCAACCGAGTTTTGCATGATATCAGTTTTATAATCGAACCTGGCCAGAAATTAGCGCTGGTTGGAGAGTCGGGTGAGGGCAAAACTACCCTAGCTAATCTTTTGCTGCGCTTTTATGAGCTAAATAGCGGGGAGGTGCTGGTGGATGGCCAGTCCATTACCGGCGTCACTCAAAAGAGCTTGCGCGAATCGGTAGGGGTAGTATTCCAGGAGCCGCTGCTGTTTTCGGGTACGGTACGCGATAATATCGCTTATAGCAATCCAAAGCTAGCGGACTCCGCAATTATTGCTGGTGCAAAAGCCGCCAACGCCTATGGCTTTATTAAAAAGCTGCCCAGTGGTCTCGATACCGAAATTGGCGAACGCGGAGTAAAACTCAGCGGTGGCCAAAAACAGCGCATCGCAATAGCGCGGGCGATTGTTAAAAATCCCAAAATACTGATACTCGACGAAGCCACCAGCAGCCTCGATAGTAAGGCCGAGCGTGAAGTTCAGCTTGCTCTTGAGCACCTTATGAAAGACCGCACCACACTTATTATTGCTCATCGACTGAGTACGATATCTGGAGTCGATACTATCGTGGGCTTAAAAAATGGTCAGGTAGTCGAAGTTGGTTCGCCTGACGAGCTGGCCAAAACGGACGGTATTTATGCTGAGCTATTAAAACTCCAGACCCTCGGACAGACCGAAGAAGGCCGAGCCAAGCTCAAAAAATACGGCATGGAAGGCTAGGCTTAATTTGGATAAAATCCAACCACCAAGGCCGTACAATATATTTGACCTAATGCAGTCTGATAAGCCGGCCTTACACATGCAGTTTGGCTGCGGCTTTGGCCCCAAGCTAGTATTTTTGCATGGGCTGGGAGCCTCAGGCCGATATTGGATCGGCGCGTCCGAGCTACTGAAAGCCAAATATCATATTGCAAGCTACGATTTGCTAGGGTTTGGCGGTTCGCCGAAGCCAGAAAACTTCGAGTACTTTCGCTGGCAACAAGCCGACGCTTTGCGTCAGGCTCTCTGGAACGATAAGCTGATTGGCAAAATTAACCTCGTTGGGCATTCTATGGGGGCACTTGTGGCGCTTGATTTTGCCAAGCGCTATCCTAATAAAATCAACAAGCTAGTGCTAAGTAATATGCCGGTGATGTTATCTAAGGCCGATGGCGAAGTTGTTCGGAAGCGCTATGACGACAAGCTACCAAAAATTGAAAAATCTTTTAGCCATAAAGCCAAACACGGCAACAAAAATAAAAAAGTAGCCGATGAGCACAAGGTTTTCCAGCATTATGACCTCGCTCAGCTTAGTCCTTATGCCTACTCGCAGGCCATTAAAAACTCGCCCCGAGATAAGTCTATTCTTAATAATCTTGAGCGACTGACTTTTCCGGTATATATCATAAATACCGATAGCGATAAAGCCCTTATACCGACCAACAGCAAACTGCTGGCTGGTAAATTACCAGATGGCCACGTCATAAATGCCGAAGGTAGCCACCAGTTTCCGGTGCTAGATCCAAAACGCTTCTGCGAAATAATTAGCGCTATTATCTAAACTCCTGATTGACAGATAGGCAGCATGGTTGTATAATTCCAGCCACTGACCGCACCTTCCAAAAAAGGAGACCCATAATGGTAGTTGCAACCTTGACCGAGTGGGTGCTAGTCATCCACGAACTTAGGCTTATGCTCCTAGGAGACTGCATCGATGCATTCTTTATCGAGTATAAAGCCCCCATTTCCGGGGCACCGATGTCGAGCTTTTATACCTTCAGCTCCATGAAGGAGCTCGACATAATAGGCGAAGTTCTGCCCTCGGTTTTACCGAAGGCGACGGCCTATGAAATCAGCCCCAAGGGACTTGTCACAATAGGTGGCAAACCCTTCAGGGTCGCTAATATCAAACTAATTCAAGACCCGCCCTAACAAGGGGCGGGTTTTTTACTTGAACAATGCCATCTAATCTGGTATTATAGACAAAGCAAAATTAAATTAACGCAACATATCGGTCACTAACTCCTCCCACTCGGGAAAGACCGATAGGTGTATAAGGAGCAATC
>SICB01000027.1 GCA_009691555.1 Patescibacteria group bacterium
ATAAGCGATCTATGAAACCAAGGCCCCTTGCCTTTTCTTCTTCCACGATGGAACAAACCAAGACCCCAAGTCTGTTTGTTACATCGAAAAGGAAGACAAGCTACGTAAGCCGGAACAGAATTTGTTAAAATTATGTGTAGGCTGTAAGTAGTATTGATTAATTCCTAGTTTTTTCTTCTACGATGGAACAAACCAAGCCGCTAGGCTGTTTGTTCCATAGAGAGGAGAACTGTTGCGATAGTTGGAGTAAATTAGTGTAAACTAATTTTACGTAAACTTAAGCAATAGTTCGACGACGTGGCGGGTGTAGCTCAGTTGGTTAGAGCGCCTGGTTGTGGTCCAGGAGGTCGTGGGTTCAAGCCCCATCACTCGCCCCATTAAAAAAAGCCGAAATTATTCGGCCTTTTTTAATGGGTTATTTTAGACCCTTAAAAGCTGCTACTTTCCCTGACACTATCTACTAGCCACTTGGCAGAAGTGGCGTTATAGATAATATTTAGCTCATTGCCGTTGGTGTACTGGCTCGATCCATCGCGCTGCTTAAATAATACATTAGCCTGCACCTTGTACTTACTGGCGTCTGACATTTGGCTGGTCAATATCCTAAAACTAGCCGGATATATAACCGTTCGAGATTCTGCTGTGAGCTGATTAAAGTCATATTCCCTCTGATAACCTTCTGTCATATACTGGCGGAGAAGTGCTGCATTACCAGCCAAGAACGCGTTGAGATAGCTGCCGCTGGTTGCCTCGACTGCCTTTTTGTCGGCCGCTTCTTTGGCTGTTTGGGCTTGCTCGGCGGCTAGTTTGGACTTCGCCGAAAGCTGGCCCGTAAGTATGGTCTTGTTAGCTTCGGTTAGTACGTTTTGGATTTCGAAAGCTGAAGATGGCATCGATTCGGTTATAAATTTTGCATTGTTCTTGAGTTTTTCTGAGGCAGTTTTGGCTACCACCGATAGGACTTTGAGCTTGTCAGCTTCACTATTTGTAAAATCAATAATTTTATCGGCGTACCGCGAAGACTCTGCCGTGTAATTGCCGTAGCTGTCTAAAAACTCCGTATAGTTTTCGACGTCTTGAGACTTGTATTTGAGCTTTTGGGTGTTAATCTTTCTATCTGCAATAGAGCCATTAAGCTTCTTGAGCTCAGATTTGTAATTGTCGAAGCTTGCTTGGTCTTGAATGGTTCCTGCCAGACCTTCGAGTGTAGTGACCTGCCCAACAATAGCATGCCAGCCGTCGGAAATGGTCTGCTTATTGCTACTTTGGTTATTAAAAAAAATAGCGAAAAATATTGCAAGACCCGCAGCTGCTAAAGACAATACGGCCACTGCCCAAAACCATGGTTTTTTATAAAACTTGCGGCTTTTTTTTGAAAGCTTTTTTGGTTCTGCCGTGTCGTCTGGCGTATCTTGCTCAGCTAATTCACTAGTCCGGGGATTGGTATCATCATTTTTACGAATATGCTCTGGCTTTTTGTCTGGCACTCTTGCCTCCTTTTTATTATTTTAGCATCATTTGAGCTAGGCTCAAGAAAACAAAGAAACCGCCCACGTCAGTACAAGTGGTTATAAATATGGTGGCCGATGTGGCTGGATCTTTGCCTAGCTTTTTCATTATTAGTGGTATCAAAGCCCCTGCAAAAGCAGCGATGAATAAATTGGAGACCATCGCAATCGCCAGCACCAAGCCTAGCATCGGGTTTTTGTTAATAAAGATTGCGACCATCGCAACTAAAAATCCATTGATAAGACCATTGATGACACCAGCGCCAATTTCACGAACGATGTACTTGAAGGAGTTTTTAAGACTGATTTCGTTCATTACTATCCCGCGCACCGTTACGGCCAAGGTCTGGGTTGCGGCGTTACCACCCATGCCAGCCACAATCGGCATATACACAGCAAGTAGCGTGAATCTTGATATTGTTCCCTCGTACATGCCAACTACAGATGCAGCCAAGAACGCCGTACCGAGATTAATGATAAGCCATAGCCACCTATACCTGACCTTAGCAAACATACTATCTGATGAGTCTTCTTCGCGGTTAACACCAGCTAAGCCGTAGAGGTCGCTAGAGCGCTTTTTATTGAGTAGGGCAAGTAGGTCGTCGGAGTGGATGACACCAATGATGTCTTCGTTTTCGTCTAGTACAACCACCTTGTCGTGGGGGTGTTTTAAGAACGAATCAATCACAGTGTGCTCGTCATTGTCGTATCTTATGTGTGGTACCCGTTTGATATGCGCGTCGATTTTTTCTTTGCCTTTGTGCATTGCCAAAACTGAGCCCGGCAACTCACCTACGAGCTTGCCGTTATCAATTACAAATATCGACGGGAATTTTCCGGTGCGTTTTTCGTGTTCCTCGATATCTTTCGACAAATCTTCGAAGTGTGTTCCCGGTGGCGCCACGATATAATCCAAGTTCATCAGCCCTGCTGCTGTTTTAGGATTAAAGCTCAGTAGCAATTCAACTTTTTCTTTGGCATCGCCGTTGAGGGAATCGGTCAAATGTTTAGCTCGATGTTTTGGCAGTTCTTGTAGTATATCGGTGGCTTTGTCGGGGTCCAGGGTAGTTAAAATTTTAGCCAGATCCGAATTATCCAAAGATTTGACAATCTGCTTTCTGGTTTGAGTAGGCAGAGCTAGCAGTACGAAGCCTTTGAGCGAATCGTCTGTCGCCATAAAAACTTCAAATTTTTTGGATCGGGCTTTTTTGATTGAGTTGATAATTTTTTGGTCAATAATTGGTGATCGCATAGATTGTATTATAGGGCTTACGCTAAATAAATTATAGTGTTATTTTTTATTTTTTACAGCGCGCTTAAATTGCTCCCCTGGCCTAAACTTAGGCAGAAGCATCTCTTTAATTTGCATTGGCTCTTTAGTAATGGGGTTAATGCCATTGCGGGCCTTGCGGTGGGCCGAATAAAAAGCTCCGAAGCCGCTAATTAGTACCTTGTCGCCCTTACCGACTTCCCTGCCAATCACAGCTGTCATGGTATCGATAACCAGCTCTATTTTCTTTTTCGATAGTTTGGTTTTATTGGCAATTTCTTGCACTAGTTCGGGTTTTATCATTTTAACTAACCTCGGTATTAATTAGTATCTGCTCGATACTGCGGGCTTTTGAGTCTGGGCCGATATCTATTAGTACTGAGCTAAATTGCACAACTCCAACCTTAGGCCAATCGAACCTATTGGGAAGCTGATTGAGCCATTTTTCGATAATTATTTCTTTTTTTACTCCGAGCACGGAATCTATCGGTCCGGTCATACCAACATCACTAATACGAGCTGTTCCGCCAGCCAATACTTTGGCATCGGCCGTAGCAACATGAGTGTGGCTACCAACGACGGCGCTTACGCGGCCGTCTAAGTAAAAGCCGATGGCGACTTTTTCGGAGCTCAAATCGGCGTGGAAATCTACAATTGTAGCTGCTAGTTTTTGGCTTTTATTCTCTTCTAGTATGGCATCGATAACTTTTAGTGGGTGATCGAGCTGAGGACCGTTAAAGGTTTGGCCCAAGATATTGATTACCAGTATGTTGCCGAAGGGAGTTTCGGCAATCTTCCAGCCCTTACCGGGCGTTCGTCCGGGATAATTAGCTGGCCTGATGATATTCGAGTTGGGTCGGTTCATCATTTCAACACCCTCGGGCTTTTTAAAACTATGGTTGCCGCCGGTAAAAAAATCTACACCGGCATCCTCAACTTCTTTAATTGCTTTAGCTGTAATGCCATTGCCGGTACTCATATTCTCGGCCTGTGCAATTACAAAATCTATCTGCTTTTCTTCGATAAGTTTTGGCAAAACCTGCACCACTGCTCGCCTGCCAATTTTTGCTACGATGTCGCCAATGTATAAAACTTTCATCTATTTAGCATACTCCTCGGCGCGTGTTTCACGAATAATATTGACCTTAATGGTGCCAGGATATTTGAGTGTCGCCTCAATTTTGGTGGCAATATCTCGGGCCAACTTAATGGCCGTTAGGTCATCAATCTCTTCTGGGTCAACAAACACCCGGATTTCCCTGCCGGCACTAATGGCGTAACTCTTTTTGATGCCACTAAAAGCATTGGTGACATTTTCAAGATCAGTCATACGCTTGACGTAGTTTTCGAGCTTATCGCCACGAGCTCCTGGTCGACCACCACTCAAGGCATCGACAACTCTAACAATCAGGGCCTCGGGGGTGGTGGCTTCGATGTCGTCGTGGTGCGCCTCGGCGGCATGGGTGGTGGCTTCATCAAAGCCAGCTTTGCGCATCATATCGCCAGTAATGTGGTGGTGCTTGCCTTCTATTTCATGGCTAACAGCCTTACCGAGGTCGTGCAAAAATGCCGCTGTACGCGAAACCTGCACATCGGCGCCAATCTCTTCGGCAATCATCGCAGCCAGGTGGGCCATTTCGACCGAATGGTGCAAAACGTTCTGGCTATAGCTAGTGCGGTATTTGAGCATTCCCATGGTGTTGGATATTTCTGGTGGTAGACCCATAACCTTGGCCTCACGAGCGGCCTGTTCGCCAGCTTTTTTGATTTCTTCATCGATTTCTTTTTGGGCCTTCACCACTACTTCTTCGATTTTTGCGGGGTGTATCCGGCCATCAGCAATTAAAGCTTCAAGGGCTTTTTTGGCAACCTGTCGGCGAATTGGATTAAAGCCCGAGATTGTAATAACACCAGGGCTTTCATCGATAATTACTTCGACGCCCGTGAGCCTTTCGAGGGCTTGGATATTACGGCCTTCCTTGCCTATTATTTTACCCTTAACTTCGTCGTTCGGAATTGCAACCGTACTAATGGTTCGCTCTGTAGCAGTTCCCGTAGCTAAGCGCTCCATAGCAGCTGTCATTATTTCTTTGGCGGTTTCATCGGCGTTTTCGGTGGCATCGCGTTTGCGCTTCTCGATGTATTCAACCAAGTCGTTTTTGATATCGCGCTCGGTCATTTCCATTAGTTTTGCCTGGGCATCTTCTTTTTTGAGCTTGGCGATCTTTTGGAGGTTTTCTTCTTGGCGAGTTCTGATGGCTCGAATTTCGTCCTTGATTGCTTCAATTTCTTTTTCGCTGCGATTAAGATTATCAGTGCGTTTTTCGATTTGATCGATCTTGTTATCGAGCAGAGTTTCGCGGTCGGCAACACGCTTTTCGGAAGCATCTAGTTTATTGCGTCTTTCGCGTTCTTCTTTTTTAGATTCCTCGGCGATTCTAATAGCCTCTTCTTTGGCATCCAGGACTTTCTTCTTGGCGTCCTCTTTGGCTTCATCGAGCATTTTCTTGGCCTTGCTATCGGCATCGTTGGTTTTTTGTTTGGTGACCACTACATTGGCTCCATAGCCAACTCCGCCACCTACCATAAGAGCCAGGATTGCGTATATCAGTAACATAAACACCTACCTTTCTAAGTAGTGTTTTTACCTAATTGTAAGCAAAAACTAATTATTGAAATCTAAATTAAAATACTTTTTTTGTCTACTACTATTAAACATCTAAATGAACAATTCTTCAAGCTGAAGCTTTTTTGGATTTGGTGATGTTTGGCTCGCTACTGTACTTGGGAATGACATATTCGCCCGGCAGCTGATGCTCTAATTTGGCTAGCCCAAGCTCTATCCATGAGTCGGATTCGGCCGATACTATTGGTATTGTCAGCCCGTAAGCCAGGGCGTTGGCAGCCGTGGTACCGATGCGCAGGCCCGTAAAAGAACCCTCGCCAGTAAAGATAATCACACCCTCGATAGACTTTAACTTTATTCCTGCCGAGTCCATTAGCTTGGTAATGTTACCAAGTAGCGTATCGGCTAGCTCGCGGTGCGCTGGCCATTTGAGATCTTTAATAACTTTATTATTATCTAGCAAGTACAGCTCCGCTTCTGGTTTGTCACTACGAATTGCCAATATCATCGCTTGAGCTCCGATATTATTGTCTGGGCAGCCTTGCCGGTTGCAGACAATTCGTAGCGCCGAGTATCTGGGCTGTCGTAATGGCATTCGATGGTCAGCCGGCTATCCGAGCTGTGGTCAGTAAAGTGCTGGGCCCACTCCACGCAAACTATGGCCTTCTCGTCGGCGAGGGCGTCGGCTAGCTCATTAAAGACTATTTCGTCGTCATTGAGTCGATAAAGGTCGAAGTGTTCGAGCTTGGTACCCTCAGGCGAGCTGTAGCTACGATGAATATTATAAGACGGGCTAGTAACTGTCTGGGTTATGCCCAAACCTTTGGCGATAGCTTTAACAAGCGCGGTCTTGCCGCCACCCAAATCCCCCACCAACTCAATAAGAAGGGGTGGGCGAGATAGTTTAGCCAACCTTAGGCCTAGATCCGAAGTGCGATCCAAGCTTTTTGATAAATAAGATAATTTCTGTTCGGTATTCATAGATTCCATAACCTATGGTAGCGATTCCCAGTGATACAAGCAACCACGACCACCATTTTGAACCCTGCGACTGAGCTTGCTGGGAGTCAATGCCGGTGCCGTCAGAGTTTTTGGCTGCCGCAGAAGCGGCCTTGGCTTTTGTGGCCTTAGCAGTAGTGGTCTTGGCCGATGCAGTGGGGGCTACTTTTTTAGCGACTGCTTTTTTGACACTTTTTACCGCTGCAGATGGGGTGGTGATGGGCTCAATATAAACGCTTGAGTTGATTCCGCCAGGAGTTGAAGCCTCCGCCCACTGCCATTGGTTGGCTATTTTGATCCAGCTTAGGCCGACTTCAGCATTGCCATAGTTGGCGGTTTCATCTACGACCTTGCCATTGGGGTCAATTAGCACCACACTATCGCCAGTGTTATTGAGAGTTATTTTAGAATCAGCAACATAAATTGCCAAATGTTCGAGCGGATCTATTTGTATATTTTTTATCAAGTACTCATCGCCGGACTCATCGCGCAATTTCCAGCCAGACAAATCGACGGTGTTGGCGGTGGGGTTATATATTTCGATATACTCGTCAGTGGTATCTGTTAGTGGGCTGGCTGGGTCTGGCAATAGCTCGCTCAACTCTAGGGCTGGGTAGGTGGCGACCTCTGGGTCAACTTCTACGGCATCTACTTTTGGTATGCTGCCAGCTGTCGGAGAGGTAGTCAGGTCGAAATCTACAAAATTATCATCGGTATTTTGCATTTCAATCAAGTCGGGGTTATAAATCCGATACATGCTTTGACCTGGTTCTGAAGGGCTGGCAGGGTTGCCAAGCGAAGCGTTGGCAGTGCCCCAGCCAAATTGATCAACTATTGCAGCTTGCTTGTCACGGATCTGAATA
>SICB01000028.1 GCA_009691555.1 Patescibacteria group bacterium
ATAATAAAAGCAAATATAATTATGAGCGGCACAAACGACTTGAGCTTAAAATAAAACTTCATATGGTTATTATTATAGCACCTATAAAAAATATGAAGCCCCTACAAAGCGAGGCTTCGTTGGGGCTTAAATTAAATCCGAACTGTCGGGAAGCGTACAGCCACAACTGGGCGCTTGCGCCGTTTATGTTGAATTACCAGATAGGGGTCGGTTGGTTCATCGACCTGTCCAATAACATCAATGCACCCTAACTCGCGCGGAAGGCTCGGGTAAGCCGCCAGATACACCCCGCGAGCCTGGTCGGGCGTTCGAGCCTGAACAAACTCTGGGCCACAAGGGCCAGTGACTTCAAAAACTAACTTCAGTCCTCGAGGCTCCTTTTCGGATTGTTTATTACTGGTACGATCTGCCTGCGATTGACTTGCTCTTGACGATTTCACTATGGTTTCCCCCGGTACGGACAAAACAGGCTTGTTGGATGGCTTAAAGCTAACCTTTCTGTTGAAATCTGATAGCGTCAAGGTAGCCTGTGTATCTAATTTTATTACTTACTTTTGATATGTCAATTATTATTTGCTTGGGCAGCCAGACTGAGCTCGGCTATGCTAAAATATTGTTATGAGCCAGTTTTTGAAAGCCATTAGCCCTAGCCCAGAAGCCGATAAGGCCATAATTATGCTCCCAGACATCTGGAGCCAAACTGATTACGCCACTACCACCGCGCAAGACTTGAGCCAGCGCTACGACCAGCCTTGCTACATGCTAGATTATTTCTATCAGCTCAACAAAAAGGCCAACAATTTTGATCCCCAGACCGACCAAGCCGAAGCGGTCGGTCTTATGGCCAAGCTGACGGGCGAGGACTTTGTTGCAATTTTTCAATCAGCTCTCGAGGAAATCCAAAAAGCTCAACCCCAGCTTGTAGAGCTAACAGCACTGGGTTTTTGTTTTGGTGGGCGCCTAGCCTACCTCGCCGGGCTATCTAAGATAGTCACCAAGCTAGTGTCGTTTTATGGTGCCGGTGCCCACACCGCCGACTTCTACCAAGGCCATACACCCATCGAGGCGCTGGCGATGGCCCGAGGTGGCGATACCAGCCTCAAGGTGCTGTCTTTTTATGGCTCGGAGGACGCTAGTATCCCGGAGCCCGACCGAGCCAAGACCGCCCTGGAGCTTCGTAGCGCCCCAATATCTTACCGCGCCGAGTGCTACCCCGCCGGGCACGCCTACTTCCAGCAGGGTCGCGGTAGCTATGTCCAGGCCGCCGCCGAAAAGTCTTGGCAGGATCTCGACACTTTCTTGAGCTAAAAAACAACAATTAAACATAAGATTTATATGTATTTAGCCCCTAAATAGTGCTAAAATTATATATTATAAGGATAAGTTTATTTGGATGTTAGCATTATGAATCATTTGAATCATTTGAATTATTTTAAACATCTGGGGCTTAAGCTGATAACGCTTTTTGCTGTTATCGCTGTATTTTTGATACCCACCCAAGTTTTGGCCGCCAACGGCACAGCCCAGGGCTACAAAGTGAGCGGCACGATCCAAGCCGGCATGTCGGTAGCGCTTTTGGGTGACACGCTTTACACGGCCAACCAAGACAACCAGGGCAATTTGCTAGGAGTTGTAGTCCTCCAGGGCGATGTCACAATCAGCCTCACCACCAGCGCCAACCAAGCTCAGGTTATAACTAGCGGCGTGGCGAACGCTTTTGTATCTAACCTCAACGGCGACATCAAAAACGGCGATCAGCTGGTGCCCTCGCCGTTATCAGGGGTACTAATGAAGGCCTCCGACGCCGGTCGGGCAATGGGCTCGGCTCAGCAAGATTTTAGCGCCACCAATGCCAACACCCAGACCAAACAAGTTACTGCCAAGGACGGAACCACCAAGCAAGTCGCGATTGGTACAATCCAAGTGCTGGTAGCCCGCAACGACTTTATTCCCAAGCCCACCGAAGTACCCAAAGCACTCTCGCCATTTCAGAATATCTTTACGGGTGTAGCTGGCCACGATGTGTCGGTGCCCAGAACAATATCGGCAGTGGTAATTTTTGGTATCGCAATACTTGCAGTGATGATAATTTTATATTCTGGGGTATCAAACGGGATCAGATCGATTGGCCGCAACCCACTCTCGAAAGGCGAGATTTATTTGGGTCTTTTACAAGTTTTCGGAATCATTTTGCTGATTTTGGCCATTTCGTTCATTATAATGATATTAATAATTAGAGGATAACAACAATGATAGATACAATAATACTAATACTAACAATAATCTCGGTAGCCACCTTTTTAATCTTGTGTTTAATAGCAGCCCGCTATCTCAAGGAGCCACTCTCCAAGAAATCAAAAAATACTGGCGAGGACCTCGCCAACATGAGCCGCCAGGCCAAAGCCGAGGCTCAGGATAAGCTCGAAAAGGCCGTCGCCAAAGAAATCATCGCCTTACAAAAAACCCTCCAGGCGCAGGCCAATGTAATGCAAGTTGGGTTTACCAAAAACCTCCAAGACATCACCACGGCTCAGCTCGCAGAGTTCAAAAAAACCATGGATTTGGCCGATTCGAATATGAAGGATCAAGCCAAAATGATTGCCCACCAGGGCCAGCAGCACAGCAAGCAATTACAACAGAGCCTGGCCGACGAAACAGCTCAGATCAAACAAAAGGTTCTCGATAACACCGACGAGCAAATCGCCGAGATCATGATTAGCTACCTTGCCGAAGTGGCCGGCGACCTCGATTATCAACAACAAAAAGATTATTTGTATAGTTCGATAGAGGCCAATAAGGACGCCATCAAAAAGGATATCGCCAATGTCGTATAGGTTGCCAGAGGGAATATACAATTCCAGCCAGCTTCGCCAGCTCCACAATGAGCTAACGCGTTTGCGTAGTTTGCGATACCCCAAGAACATTGTTTTTAGTAGTAATCTCCAGGACTTGGCCTCGGCCAATAACATCAAAAAGCTCAATGTCGCCACGGTTGGCGATATCCTGAAGTTTATCGATACCACCCTCGACGAATCGCCAGAGCTGACCATGACGCTAGCTAGTGCTCCGGGAGTTGACGAACGCGACGAGCTGATTGCCCGCCTGCGCCGGCTCTTACACCCCAAGCTATTGGTGCATTTTATAATTCGCCCGGAGCTCTTGGCGGGCTGTGTGGTACGCACCAAAACCGCTATTTTTGATATGTCGCTAGCCAGGGCGCTCAAAGACAACCAGCAAAAGCTCGTTACGAGGCTCAAAAATGCTTGATAACAAAGTATTTGCTAGCCTAATCAAAAAAGGCTCTCCCACCGGCGAGGTCATTTCCTTAAAT
This sequence comes from Patescibacteria group bacterium, assembly GCA_009691555.1. Lineage (GTDB taxonomy): Bacteria > Patescibacteriota > Saccharimonadia > CAILAD01 > BJGX01 > SICB01. Next base: position 3,332 of record SICB01000028.1, read on the forward strand.
AGCTTCACGGCTGTGGTTTCGACTATTCCAGAAGTCAAAGTCTATTCGGTGGTGCTATTCTCGGGTGGCGCCCAGGGCGTAGTCTGGCAAATCAACGACAACAGCCTCGATATTTTGTTACTAAACGACACCCCAATATATGCCAACGAGCTGGTGGTATTATACAAAGAAGAGCTCCAGATCGCCGTCGGCAAGGAGCTACTGGGCAGAATCATCAATCCGCTCGGCAAACCACTAGACGGCAAAGGCTTTATATCGGCCAAAAAAGAAGCCCCGTACTTTAGAGCTGCACCGAGCTTTAAAGACCGCGGCCCGGTCGAAGACCCGCTGGAGAGCGGAGTCACGATTGTCGATGTCGTGCTGCCTCTAGTTAAGGGCCAGCGTATGGCCGTAATGGGCGATTCAAAGAGTGGTAAGACTGGCTTCATGACCCAAGTGGCTATTCACCGCGCCAAGGCCGGCGAGATTGTGGTTTATGTTTTGGTCGCCAAGCCGCGCAATGAGCTATCGCGCATTGTGCAGCATTTCAAAGATGCCAAGGTACTCAAAAACATCATTATTGTAGTTGCCGATACCTCCGAGCCGCTGCCAATTGGTATTCTGGCGCCATATGCCGGCTGTGCGATTGCCGAAAACTTCTGGCACAACAAGCAAGATGTGCTGGTAATTTATGATGATTTCACCAACCACGCCAAGATCTACCGCGAAATGGCGCTTTTGCTCAATCAAAATGTCGGGCGCGAAGCCTACCCGGGCAATATGTTTCATGTTCACTCAGCGCTTTTGGAGCGTGCTGGTAAGCTTGGCGATACCAATGCTACCCAGACAGTACTAGTAGCTGGCAGCACCCCAAATAACGACCTCACCGACTACCAGGCCACCAGTCTAATATCGATGAGCGACGGGCAGATTGTATTTGATACCGACGCCATGCACCAAGGTATTCGCCCGGCCATCAACACCGATCTGTCGGTTAGTCGTGTCGGAGGCGGGCGCAACGCAATTATTAGTCACGAGCTCACCAAGTCGGTCATCAAATCCATCGGGCGCTACAAAAAAGCCAAAGAAATGACCAGCTTTATCGACCAAATCAGCGAAACCAGCCGCCAGGAGGTCGCCCTGGGCGAGCGTATTTTTGAGGCGATGCAACAAAGCTACGCCGAGTACTTTAGCTTTTGCCAAGAAAGAGTCATGCTCGAGGTAATCTTAAGATGCGACAACCCCAGCTCGCTCGACGTCAATTGGCTCAAGGCCGAAGTTGCCAAGATTAGCCAAGAAAAAACATTTACACCCAAGCAGCTCGATGTCATGATAGCGGATCTCCTAAAAGCCAGCGCGGGGCCTGCCTAAAATGAAAAAATCGACTCAAATCCGCGCTACTCTTGCCAGCACCAATTCGGTTAGCTCAATTGCTCACATTTTAGAAAACATCGCCTCGATTAGAATCACCCAAATCAAGGACGAAGTTTTGCAATCGAGAGATTTTTTTAGCCGCCTGTGGTCGATGTATGGCCAGCTCCGTGTGTCTGATAAAGACGCTCGGGCCAACCTAGCAACGACCGCCACCATTTCCGCCAACGCTCAGAGTAATAAAAAAGCCGTGATACTAATTACCGCCAACGCCGGGCTGACAGGCGAGGTCGATACTATCTTAATTAATCAGGTACTGGCCGAAGTTGACCCCAAAACCACCGACTTTTTTGTGCTCGGAATGCACGGCCAGAGCCTGCTTTTGCAACACAACATCAACCCCATCAAAACCCTGCGCTTTCCTGAGGTCGGCCAGGCTATCGATGTTAGCGATCTGATGCAAGCGCTTGTGCCGTACTCCACTCCGACGGTCTATTACCCTAGCTACGATTCGCTCTCGATACAAAGAGTTTTTAGCCTGGAGCTCAAATCGACCGTCCAAAAGCTCGGCGCCCAAGACAGAAACCTCAACCAAGAAGAGATCATATTCAAGGATAATTGTATTTTTGAGCCATCGGTTGTGGAGGTTGTCGCTTATCTCGAGCAGATGATGATGAGCACCATCCTAACCGAAATCATTCTCGAGTCAAACCTCGCCCAGCTTTCGAGCCGATTCAATGCCATGAATGTCGCCAGCAGCAAGGCCACCGATATGGCCAAGAACTTGCAACGGCGCTATGTTCAGCTCCGACGCTACGAAAGCGATGAGTCCAATAGGCGGTATAGTAACAGCAGAAAGGCCACAGTATGAATTACACCAAAGCAACCACCAGAAGTGTCAATGGCCTCGTCGTGAAGGCCGAGTACGAGGGTGTTCAGCCCAAAATCGGCCAGGTCTTCTTTTTAGAAGACGAGCCCGCGGTGCGCTTTCAGGTTATCGGCATCGAAAAAAGCGATGTATTGGTGCTACTAAATCTTAGCGAATTCAATATCAAACAAAACCAGCAGCTTTATTCGCGCGGCGAAAGCCTGCTGCTGCCAGTTGGTGAGCAGGTTATGGGTAGGGTCTTTAATAGCTTCGGGCAAGTCATCGATGGCGGCGCGCCGCTTGGCTCAGTCGATTTTGTAGCTGTCGAAGACGATGTCGATACGCACTATCGCCCGGCCGCGACCAATTCGATTATCGAGACCGGCATCAAGGTTATCGACTTTTTTGCCCCCTTCGTCAAGGGCCGTAAGGTCGGTATTATTGGCGGCGCCGGAGTTGGTAAAACCATCCTTATTACCGAGCTAATGCACAATGTCGCCAAGAGCGACAAAGAGATCTCGATGTTTGTCGGGGTCGGCGAGCGTATTCGTGAGGCCTACGAGCTGAAGCAAACACTCGACGAAAACGACACCATGAAAAACACCATTATGTACCTTGGGCAAATGAACGACTCGGCCGCCTTGCGGTTTTTGGTGGGTCGTAGCGCCGCCACCGTGGCCCGATACATGCGCGATAATACCAAAAAAGATGTGCTACTGTTTGTCGATAATGTTTATCGGTTTTTGCAGGCCGGCAACGAGCTCTCGACAATGCTCGAGGAGTCGAGCTCGGAAGGTGGCTATCAGCCGACCCTCTTTACCGACATCAGCCGATTCCAGCAAAACTTGTCTTCTTCAGACAAGGGCTCTATTACATCGGTCCAAAATATCTTTGTGCCGGCCGACGACCTGAGCGATCCGGCGGTGGTCGAAATCAACAAACAGCTCGATAGCGTTATTGTTTTGAGCCGCGAAGCTTTCGAGCAAGGCATTCGCCCGGCGGTCGATTTGTTGGCCACCAACTCATCGCTTTTGATACCCGAAATTGTTGGCAAACAGCACGCCTCGTTGGTGCTAGAAGTCCAAAAAATTCTCCAAAAGTACAAATCCCTCGAAGGCATAGTAGCAATTATTGGCCAAGGCGAACTCTCGCTAATAGACCAAAATTATTTCAAGCGTGCCCAAGAGCTCATTGCATACTTCAGCCAAGCGATGGCGGTTATGGAAAAACGCACCGGAGTGCCTGGCGAATATGTGCCGCGCCAAGCGATGCTCGATAAAATAGATGGTATCGTCAATGGTGCTTAGCCTTAACCCTAGGACCAACTCACCCCGATGAAGCTACACGAAACTTTTCCGCTCAAAATATACTCGCCGTTCAATACTTATTTCGAGGGGCCAGCTCTGGCGCTGAGTGCCGAAAACGCCACCGGTCCGTTCGATATATTGGCCAAGCACGAAGATTTTTTGACTATTTTATTGCCCTGTACCGTGGTCGTCCAAACAACCTCTGGCAAAAAAGAGTTTCCGATGCAAAAGGGAATTATTCAGGTCAATAACGACCAAGTTTGGTTGTTTGCCAATATCTAGCC
>SICB01000029.1 GCA_009691555.1 Patescibacteria group bacterium
GAATATACATTCAAACTGGGCGTCTCGATAGCCAGGACCTCGGTAAAACCCCTGACGCCGTACTTACTAGCGCAATAAACACTCAAATCTACCACCGGGTGCGAGGCCGAGCCGGCTGTGATATTAATGATGGTGTCTTTGATATGCGGCAAAGCGTACTTCGTGAGCATAATTAGCCCGACCAAATTGGTCTCGATTTGGTCCAAAATGTCTTCGTCGGATTGCGATTCGAATTTTTTCCACCTTATAACACCGGCATTATTGACCAGTATATCGATACCACCATACTTGAGGTTGATAGTTTTTAACGCCGAACGAATACTGGTCGGGCTTTTGACATCGAGGTTAATTAACTCAACCGATTTGGCTCCACTTGCCAGACATTTTTTTTGGGTTTGCTCGGCAGAGCTAATTTCGCCCAAAAAGGTTATAATAATGTCACAACCTTGCTTGGCAAAGGCGATGGCGGTTTCGGCTCCGATACCTCTACTAGAGCCAGTTATTAAGACACTTTTAGAATTTAGGCTTTGCATATATACTATTATAAAGCATTACAATAATAATACAGGAGGCTCAGGTGCAAAAAAAAGAGCTTCAAAAAAAACTCGACCCCATGACCTATCATGTAACACAAGAGCAAGGCACCGAGCCGGCTTTTACGGGCAAATACTGGAAGGAGCACGCCGACGGAAGCTATTATTGCTCGGTCTGCGGCCAAAAGCTGTTTGAAAGCGGCACCAAATTTGACAGCGGTACTGGTTGGCCGAGCTTCGATAAGGCTGTAGCTGGGTCTGTTAAGATACGCCAAGACGAACGCTACGGCATGAAGCGTACTGAAGTGAGCTGTTCAAAATGCGGCGCTCACTTAGGGCACCTGTTCGAAGACGGGCCAACCGAGACAACAGGTCAGAGGTTTTGTATCAATTCGTGCTCGCTAAATTTAAAAAAGAAAGAAGGTCAGAAATGAGTAATCTGAAGGTCGTATTCTTAAACTGTACATTAAAAAAATCTCCAAAAAAATCAAATACAGATGCGCTCATCCAGAAAGCTGTTGATGAGTATGATAAAATCAATATCGATAGCACGGTCATTCGTGTGGTTGATCACAATGTGGCTACTGGGGTTAGCTCTGATGAAGGTCAGGGGGATGAGTGGCCAGATATTTATAAAAAAGTCCTAGAGGCCAACATTATAATAATAGCAACACCGATTTGGTTTGGAGTCCGAGGCTCAGTATGTCAAAAAGTGATGGAGCGACTGAGCGGCGGTTATGATGAAGCTGATCCAACGACAGGCCAGTTTCCTTTATACGGTAAAGTGGGGGCATGTATTGTAACCGGTAACGAAGACGGCGCGCACGATGTCTGTGCCAATACTCTATTTAATCTCACTCATATTGGCTGTACTATTGCACCAAATTCCGATAGCTACTGGGTAGGCGAGGCCGGCCCAGGGCCAAGCTACATCGAAGTCGGCCAAAAAAGCCTGTACACAAACAAGACTATTAGATTCTTAGTACACAATACTGCATGGATGGCGCAAATGCTCAAAAACAATCCTATTCCTACCAACCTCAAAGAACTTGAGACTGCCGCCAAGCAAGTAAGCAACCTTGATGGTCAGTAAGGTCGTTAAATCGCCGCTTTTACTCATTAATTTTGTAGTCGAAGCGTTACTTGGATCTATCTTGATTTTTTTTCCTCAACTGATTGCCAGTTTAGGCGATGTCGATATTCCAACCAGCCTAATCCAGACTTGTGGGTTGCTGGCCCTAGCGGTGGCGTTTTTTTCCTTATCATCGATACACCTAATCGATAGCTCCAACGACAAAGTAGCAATCAAAAAATACTGCTACCAAAGCTTGCTGGTGTTTAATTTGGCTCTAACGGCGGGCTTGTTGTATTCCGCTATTTTGGGCAACATCAACTATTTTGGTGCAGTTGTGCATGCCCCACTCGCCGTGGCTTTTCTGATAATGCTTTATCGTCCTTCAAAATAACATCAGCGCAGCACTTTATCGATTAAATATATAGCTACTAAAGTAAGCATAAGCTATAAAAAAATTATTAAAGAGCTTATAATGATTAGGATGTGCAACCCAAATTTTAGGCAATATAATGCCATTAGCTGAATTAATCTCATACATCATTACGATACTAGGGCTTTTTATTATTTTGACCCTCGTGGCAGTTAAGGACATCCGTGGCAAGCTAAATATCAGCTTCATACCCTTTAATGCCGCCGTTTTGCTTTATATGCTGGCATCCTTTGCGGCCGAAATACCAGCCTCATTAGATTCCGCGCTCTGGCTCACTAGGCTGGCATTGTTTTTCGGTAATCTCGTCCCTGCCAGTTTTTATTTTTTCAGTCTAGTCTTCACCGCCAAAAAATACGAGAAAAAGTGGGTCACCCAGCTAGTTTATATTTGCCTGCCGATACTCTCAATATTGGCTTTTTTGCCGCAGAACATCATCGCCGTAGCAAGATATACCTATGGCACCGTAATAGATGATAGTGGCTGGCTATTTTTGCTAACATTGGTGTATTTTGTTATTGTTTTCACAATAAGCTTTGCGATGCTTCTCAAGCAAAGCAAAATCTCCACCAGAGTCATCAAGCTCCAGACGAGGCTTATTGTGTTTGGGGTCGGTATTGGCGCCAGCGTCAATATGATTACTCAAATTATATTGCCTCAACTCGGGATCAAAGACTGGGGCAATATCATTGGCAACCCGTCGGTTATTATTCTGGTCGGATCTGTCGGATACGCAATCCTCAAACACCATATGTTCGATATCAAAACAGCAATCTTGCGGTCGGTAAGCTTTTTATACATCGTGGCCATTACGACCACCCTATTTGCAATCATATTGCTAGGAGTTGGCTCTGTAATTTTCCCAGACCTACGCTTGAGTCTGGCGCAGGCCATCTACTTCGTATCTGTCTGCGTTGCACTGGCTCTCGTTTACAGACCGGTCGTGGCCTGGCTCGAAAACCAAACCAAACGAATGTTTTTTATCGACCGGTATGACACCAGAGAGCTGCTCAATGCCGTTAGCTCATTTCTTTCTTCAGATGTCGAGATAATCAAACTCTGCGCTGGTAGCTGTAAAATTATTTCTGACTACCTAAACATTGAAAATATCGATATCATTGTTACCCACAACCACGCCATCTATCACTCTACATCCGATCAAAAGCTGCTACCAACCCACGAAGAGCTACTGGAGCTCGGTAGTAACAATCTTAATACGGACGAAATGACCGATAGCAACCAAAAGGAGATACTCAAAAAGTACGGCGTCAATCTTTATGTTGTACTCAAAAACCAAGGCGATGTTATTGGCAATATGCTGGTTGGGCCAAGGCGCAGTGGCTCGGTCTATAATGCCAAAGATGCCTCAACCTTTGCGACAATCGGCGACGAGCTCGGAGTTGCACTCAGTAACAGCCTGTCGTATATCCAAATCCGCGAGTTCAACAAAACGCTTCAAGAAAAAGTCGATGCAGCGACCGAGGAATTAAAAATTGCTAATCAAAAGCTAAAACAAGCCGATGCCACCAAGGACGACTTTATATCGATGGCGTCTCACCAGCTTACAACTCCAATCGCATCTATCGAGGGCTACCTATCGCTAGCAAATAACGGCTTTCTGGGCAAAGTTAGCCCCAAGCTGAGCGAGGCTCTAACTTCGGCGGCCGACAGAACCAGAGTTATGAAGGGGCTAATCAATGACCTCCTGACGGTCAGCCGAATGCAAGCCGGTAAGTTTATATTGGACCTGAGTGATGTCGATATCGCCAAGTTAGCCGAAACTGAAGTTGAGCTGGCCCAACCGATGGCTAAAGAAAACAAGCTTACACTGCGCTTTCATAAACCCTCCAAAAAAATAGCAGCTATCGCGTGTGATGAGCAGAAGATACGCCAAGTTATTGTTAATTTTCTTACCAACGCCATTAGTTATACCGTAGGCGGAAAAGTCGATGTTTATATGTACCAAAGAAAGGTTGGCGTCGAGCTACTAGTTAGAGACAGTGGTATTGGTGTTCCCGAGAGCCAGCAGGCCAATTTGTTTCAGAAGTTTTATAGAGCCGACAATGCCATCAAACAGCGTCCCAACGGCAACGGCATTGGTCTCTACCTGGCAAAGCATGTGATTCAAGATCATGGTGGCGATTTGATATTTGAGAGTGTCGAAAACAAAGGCTCGACCTTTGGGTTTTTGCTGCACTCCAAGCCGTCTGCGCAGCAAAATACTAGTACTGCCGACAAGCCTGGTAGCACAAAGGCTAACTCTACGCCCCAAAAAATTATTTCCCCTGATTAAATTAAAACTATCTAACGCCAAAAGCTATTAGTATAGATACTATTGAGAACTTCTTGGCCTGCGGGCCCATCGAGTATATGCGGCTGATAATAATTTTCGATTTGAATTGGCGTGAAAGAGGCTTTGGTGAGCCTATTGCCGCTAAACTCAGTCAATAAAACCACGCCTTGCTTGGTTTTAAGGCTCTGCTCTTGGTCAAACACAAAATTGCCCAAGCTATAGGCTATTAATGAGCCTTTATACCACTCGATGCCCTGAACCCAGTGCGCATGGCTGCCCATTACCATAGTTGCTCCGGCATCGATAGCTCGGTGGGCAACTTGCCGCATCTGTTCGCTAGGGGTATGAACATACTCTTCGCTCCAGTGAAAAAAAGGTATCACCACATCGGCTTTTGTCTTGGCCGTTTTTATATCTGCCTCCATTTGTGCGATATCTGACTCATTAAATGGGTACCAAGGAGCAATTTTTATAAAAGCGCTGCCGGTGCTAGTTGGCCCGGCTTCGAAATTGCCAGGTATTGCGGTGTAGCCTAGAAATGCCACTTTGGTGCCTTTGATATCGGCAATGTATGCTGCGTGAGCCTGGGCGGAGTTCTTGCCAGCACCAAAATAGCCTATGCCCCGGCTAGTCAGGCTAGCAAGCATTTGCTCGAAGGCTAGCACGCCACCATTCATACTATGGTTATTGGCCAGACTCACAGCGTCGATGCCGGCGTATGTCAGTCCATCGAGCGATTTGGTGGGCGAGGCGAAGCTCATGCCTTGCAGTGGGTAGGCAATGCCGTCGGCGGCGGTCCATTCGGCATTGGCAATCGTATAGTCGGCACCGGAGAGCAAATCTTTGACTTTTGTAAATGAGCTGGTGTAGTCGCCCAATTTAGACTCTTGCTGGTATACAGTTCGGCCAATTATGATATCGCCGGCGACTGTCAGGCTCCATGGAGTGGGTGCTATTAGGGTTTGTTTTAGTTTTTCTTTAATAAGTGGTAATTTGTCACTAAGATCGGTTGATAATTTAATGTAGCTCGTCGGCTTCTGGGCCGGCTCGATAATTTGCGGGCCAACCAGGGCTATTGGGCTACCAATTGGCTCGCTAACGAGAGCTTGGTAGCCAGTTGAATTAGTGTTACTAACCACGATATCGGCGTTGCTGCTGCCAGACTGCGCAACATCATAATCTTTTGTACCTAATGAATCCCTTATAACGTCTAGGTATATTGCGCTCTTGTCGGCAGCGATGACGGGGTCAACAAAAATACTCTTGCTGACTCGGAGTTTGGTGGGCTTCGGTCGATTTTGTAGGGCTACCCAGGTGCCCACGAAAATAACAACAACCACTGCAATAGTGGTGGTGGCAAAAATAACCGTCTTGGTTCTGGGTTTCATAGCTTTGCTTTGATTTGATCAATCAGATTGGCGTTGTAATCATAAAGTACTACCTTGAAGCCCAATTTGTCGGCCACCAAAATATAGGTTTCGATGTCGTCTATAAATAAAACCTGATTGGGTTGTAGATTCAGCTTTTTTAGGGGAATGGTAAAAAATTCAGCGGATGTTTTGCTGATGCCAACGCCAGCTGTGGTCTGAACGATATCAAAATACTGACCAATACCCTTCGCAACGAGCCAGCTTTGTAAGTCCATTTCTGCGGCTGAGAGCACCGCAAACTTATATTTATCATGATTAGCCTTCACGAAGTCCGCTACCTCTGTATTTAGTTCGCCAGCCAAATTGATAACTCCAAAGAAATCAAAAAAGATGGCTTTTGTCATAGCGCTTCGAGCTCTTTTTGCCAGTTCGCCAAAAGTTCGAAGCTACCCTGCCAAAACTCAGCCGAGCTCATATCGATTCCGACCGACTCCAGCACTTTTTTGGGATCTTCTGAACCACCAGCACGCAATATATTCTCGATACTCGGTACAAAGCTCTCGCCCTCAGATTTGTACTTGGCATAGAGTGCCATACTCAGCAGCTCACCAAAATTATAGCTATAACAATAAAACGGCGTATGGATGATGTGCGGAATATAGGACCACTCATAGCGGAACATATCGTCGACCGCAACGCTGTCACCAAACTGCTCCAAAAGGTTATCGAGCCACATTTGGCTCAAATCTTTTTGCTCGATACCCTTTTGAAGTGCTTCGTGGGCCTGAATTTCGAACTTCACAATAAAGTTTTGGCGACAAATCGTGGCGTAGCTATCGGCCATCTTGTCGCTCAAGAGCTGTTTTTTGGTTTCGTTATCCTTAGTTTCGGACAAAATCTTTTCAAAAAGTATCATCTCGCCAAATGTCGAGGCTGTCTCGGCCAGAGGCAGAGTAGCGTGCTGGGCCGAAATACCATGCCCGTTGGCATAAATACTATGCACGCCATGCCCTAGCTCGTGAGCCAAGGTGCTGACATCGCGCATTTTACCGGCGAAATTCAGTAGTACATATGGTGTAACCGACGGCGCTACCGTCATACAAAATGCGCCGCCGCGCTTGGTGTCGGCAGGGTGCGAATCGATGTGGTTTTGAGCAATGATGGTTTTGGCATTATCGGCAAATGTTGGGCTAAAACTTCTAAAGGCTGCATCGACTAGCTCGATTGCATCTTGGTAGCTATAGCTCGTGTTGGCCTCACCGATTGGTGCATACAAATCGAACCTTGTTAGCTGGGGCTTGCCTAGTTGCTTAGCCTTAAACTTAAAATAGCTTTGAAAAACTCCAACATTTTTGCTGCACACATCTA
>SICB01000030.1 GCA_009691555.1 Patescibacteria group bacterium
TCATGCAACAAAGGCAAATAATACTCTATAGCAACAACTACGAGCTGTCTTCATTTTTGGACAAAGCCAGATACGACGGCGGGCTGGTGGCATTTGATTCAGACTACTTCATGCTTACCGAGAACAATATCAGCGTCGACAAGAGCAACGCCTTTATCGACAGGCAGCTGACCAGACGAGTCGATATCGGCACCGATGGGAGTGTCGATGTTGGCGTGACCATTAGAAGAACGCAGTTTCGAGACAAATCTATACCCTATGTCGACCCCAATAATAGCAGCTTTACTTATCTGATTAAGGAAAACATTAGCAGCATGAAGTTTGCGCTGCCGCCCGAAAGTAAAATTTATTCAGAACTCTCAACTATGGCAATTCAGCCAAGAGGTAAGGAAAAGGGCTATGATGTCTATCAGTTCCGAAGCGAGCTAGTGCCGCTGGTGCCATCGGAGTACTATTTTAGGTACAGATTGCCTTTCAAAATTGCCGGCAGCAACTTTGCTGTTGTTAATTCTTTCCTGCAATTACAAAATGGCGGCTGGCCATACAAATTGACCAATAGTGTCACTACACCTGATGGGTGGGAACTAAGTGCCACAAATAAACGCGATATATTATCTTCTGGCAATACGGTTGTGTATAATGAAGATGTCAACAAGGACGTATTTTTAAGTTTAGTCTATGGAAAAAAGTAAGCCAGAAATTGTTATAGAGCTCACCAAGCTAGCCAAGCGTTACGACGACGAGGCCGGGGTTTACGATGCCCTAAAAAAAGTCGAACTCAAGGTTAGGGCCGGCGAATTTTTAGCAGTTATGGGTCCATCTGGTTCGGGCAAATCGACGCTGATGAATATTATTGGCTTACTCGACAGGCCAACGCAGGGCAATTACTTGCTCGATGGAGTCGATACCAATACTCTCAGCGACAAAGACCTCGCCAAGCTCAGAAGAGACCGAATCGGTTTTATATTCCAGAATTTCAATCTGTTGCCGCGCCTTAGTATCATGCAGAATGTGGAGCTTCCCTTGATATACCAGAAAATCAGAACAGCCGAAAGAAAACGACGGGTAAGAGAAGTTTTGAGTGAAGTAGGAATATTAGATAAGATCGACAGTAAGCCGAACCGAGTCAGCGGTGGGCAGGTGCAGCGTGCTGCGATTGCTAGAGCGCTGATCAATAAGCCCAGCTTGATCTTGGCTGACGAACCGACTGGCAACCTAGATACCAAAACAGGCTTAGGAATAATGGAATTATTAAAAAAGCTCAATAACGATGGCGTTACAATTGTGCTGGTGACCCACAACCCCGAGTTGAGCCATTACGCCTCGCGAATTGTTGAAGTCCGAGACGGACTGCTAAGCGAGAAAGAGGTTAGGAAATGATTTGGCAGAACATCAAAAACGCTTTTCTTTCCATAAGATCAGCCAAACTTCGATCGGCCCTGACGGCGGTTGGAGTTATGATTGGAGTTTTTGCGGTTTTGGTGATGGTCGGGGTGGGAGATGGCGTCAAAGCCGAGATAGAAAGTCAGATATCTAACCTCGGCACCAATGTACTGACCATTACATCAGGCAAATTGAACCAATCTGCCTCCAGTAGCGACCCAAAGGAGCAAAAAGGCTCAGGCATTAATATCGCCAGTGGTATCGGCACTAGCACCCTGACTGAGGACGATGTCAAAACAATCGAAAACACCCCCAATGTTTCTAGGTCGGCAGCTTTTGGCATCATTTCGTCGTCGGTTGCCAAGGATCAAATTGTTAGCAACAGCGCCTTCGTGATAGCTACTACACCGAGCTATTTCGATATCCGCCAATTAAAGACTTCGCAGGGAAGTTTCTTTAGCGCCGACGACAACAGCGGTTCGAAGTTTGTGGCGGTTATTGGTGCTGACACCAAGCAGAGCTTATTTGGTGGTGAAGACCCGATTGGCAAGTCTATCAGTTTGCGAGGTAAGCAATTTAGGGTCTTGGGTGTCATCGAGAAGTCCGACGCTGGCGTTAGCCTCGGAGCCAACGCCGACGATATTGTGATTATACCTATCAACTCGGCCATAAAATTGACTGGCAAAAACGATGTCTTCAGAGTCATCGCCGAGGTTGATAGCGAAAAGAACATCGAAAAAGTCAAAGCTTCGCTCGAGCAGTCAATCGGATCTAACCATTCTGGAGCTGACGACTTTAGTGTGCTGACCCAAAAAGAACTACTCACTACCTTTAGCAGCATACTAGATATCTTGACTACCTTTGTCGTTGCCATTGCAGCAATCAGTCTGCTCGTGGGTGGTATTGGCATAATGAATATTATGTTGGTCACCGTTAGCGAACGAACCAAAGAAATCGGCATTCGTAAGGCCATGGGCGCCACTTTTGGTAATATTATGGGACAGTTTTTGACCGAATCAATCATAATTTCGCTAATCGGTGGCGTGATAGGAGTCCTGGCGTCGTACCTCGCTGGCATGGTCATAGCTAAGCTTGCCAACATCACCCCAGTTTATAGCCCTATAGCGCTTATCTCTGCCCTAGGGGCAAGCTTATTTATCGGAGTTGTGTTCGGAACCGCCCCAGCCATAAAAGCTGCTAGGAAGCACCCCATACAAGCCTTAAAGTCGTTGTGATTTAGTAATCCTTGGCTCTGCTAATCAAAAAAGACTCCCGGTAATCAGGAAGTCTTTTTTTGATTATAATTTATGCTGGCTACTTGGAGGCTTTTACGATTTCTTCGAAAGCTTTTGGCTGTGCAATAGCAATCTCTGATAGCATTTTGCGGTTTAGCTCGATGTTCGATTTCTTGAGTCCTGCGATTAGGGTAGAGTAGCTGACGCCATTGAGTTTGGCGGCGGCCGAGATTCTGGTAATCCAAAGTCCGCGCAGATCCCTTTTCATATTGCGCCTGTCTCTGTATTGGTAGCTCAAAGCCTTAATAACAGATTCGTTGGCCTTTCTGAAAGAACTCCTCCGGCTTTTCGAATAGCCCTTGGCCAGTTTGAGTACTTTTTTGTGCCTTTTTCTGGCTGCAACTCCGCGTTTTACTCTCATATTAGACTCCTAATGCCTTTTTAATGTTTCTAACATCAGCCTCAGAAGCTGGGTGCTCGATAGTATAAGCGCGCTTACGGGCAGCCGACTTCTTGGTTTTTAAATGCCCACGAGTGGCCTTACGGCGCATTATTTTGCCCGTCGAGGTGATTTTGAATCTTTTGGCTGTGGTTTTACTTGTTTTAATCTTGGGCATCTTTTATATCCTTTAAGTCAGATTGTTTTGACAGCGCTAAGGCCTGTTTGGAACGGTTTATAACCAATGACATATCTCGTCCGGTCATCATAGGAGCTTGTTCTATAATCGCGATATCGGCCAGGCCTTCGAAAAACTTCATTAGAACAACCTGTCCTAAATCTGGTCGGGCCATTTCTCGTCCCTTGAATCGGGCGGTTAGCTTGACCTTGTCGCCAGCTTCTAAAAACTTGCGCGCGGCTCTTTGCTTGACTTCGATGTCGTGTTGACCTATTTTGAGGCCCATGCGGACTTGCTTTACATCAATGGTGCGTTGCTTTTTACGGTTCTTGGCGGACTGCTTGTCTTGTTCGTAGAGGTATTTACCCCAATCAAGCAATTTACAGACCGGAGGGTCCGCGTCGGGCGATATCTCTGCTAGGTCGTAACCTTGGTCTCGGGCTATATTTAGAGCTTCCGAGATGGGAACAACCCCGATTTGCTTAGAGTCAGCATCAAGCAATCTAACGGTAGATGCCGATATTTGATGATTAAGCCTGAGTCGTTTTTTTATTTAGATATCTCCATAAAAGCTCCGAATAATGATAGCATTAAATTTCTCGGTTGGCAAGTATCCGCGAAACGGGCCATGCTAATTGGATTTTTGGTTAGTTTTTTTAGAAATTAATCTAATCTTTTTGTTGTATTTACCAATCGTAACGATATTCTTGTATTTTCTTCCAAAATTATCGACCAAATTATCGGCACCCTCTAAGTTGAATATTTTGGAATGCAGACTGAGCAATAATTTGCCTTGGTCGAGAGATTTTTTGTCAAAGATATTGATAATTTTAGTCTTCAGGCTACTCTTTTTGGTAACTGCTTCGCCCGGCTCGTGAGCACTGACTTGGATTGGTGCATTGTTGAAGTAGTGATCTTCGTTGAGGTTTTCAAAGCTGATCTTGGCAGGAGGCAAGGTCAGCTCGAGGTTGCCTTCGGTACGGATTTTAATAGTACTAGGCACCGAATCGTTACTTTCGGCGGCGGCCAGGTAGATGGTGTCGTAAAAATATCGGTTGGCGATAGAATAGATGGTTTTTTCGGTAATTTTACGCTGCGCAAGCGCCCTAACGGCGTCTAGCCAACTATGAATTTGCAGGTTTTTGGCAATTTTTGATTTGACGATTGGTAGATATCCGATCGCGGTGTCAGAATCAATCTTGCCAATCGTCCCGATAAGGATATTGAAGTCGTAATCGTCACCGACAACTACAATTGTAGTGGCGCTCGACTTGCCTAATGTTTCTAGCAGAGCCGAAAGCTCTTTTTCGGAGTTGAAAGTCATAAACTGCGAGTCAATTCGGTGTTTAGCAAGCTCAGTATGTATTTTTGTGGTCAGCTGCTCGTCGATTTTGGCAGCCGAGTGGCTGTTTTGAACGTACTTATACATTTTTGCCCGAATCTATCTGCGCTTTGAGTAAGGCGCCGGTATCGATATTAATACTTTTTGCCTCGGCGCTACCAGATAGCTCACCACATCCAGCAATATAAACACTATCAACTGCCACGACGGCACCCTTGAGCTGACCTTCGATGACTACCGATCGCGCTTCGATAGTGCCGGTCATTTTGGCGTTTTTACCAATCTCGACTGCGCCTGTTGTTTTGATGCTACCCTTGTAGCTGCCATCAACAAAAACATCTTCTTCGCTTTTAATATCACCAGTGGCAACAACTTCCGCACCAATATAAAATCCAGAAAAACCGACCAAGTCCGATATATGGCCTTTGTTGGATTGACTAGTCATTTATTTACTTTTTAGTTTAGCGGCATCAACCAAGGCTTTGGTTTCTTCTTTGGATAGGTTGTGCTGGGATTTGCCCTCGATAATGTCTTTAGCATAAACTCTGGTACCGGACCTGGCATGAACTGCCGAGATGACTATTCCGCTGTCGGTGTGGTCGAGCAGGGCAATACAAAAACTCTGGTCTCCACCAGTGTCACCGAACGGGTTGAAGCGCACCAAGCCGATTTTAGATATCGCCAGCTGCTGGGTATTGTGCATTTTGGCTACAAATCCAGCCAGCTCATCTATTTGCGAAAGCGCCTTGTCGGTGTCTTTACTAAAATCCTTAATGGCATCCTCGATATTTTTGGCTTCGGCCCCTTTCAAAAATTGGCCGTACTTCTTTTTGAGGCCAATCTGTTGCCAAAGGGTGTATCCAGCCAGACCTGCAGTAATCAGAAATAGAATTGGTAATATATTTTCCATAGCCCTCTTTCCTCTAAATCATTATAGGTATAGATAGGGAGCTTGGCAACTATTGACTAAAGGTATTACAATGGTAGTAATTAAAAGGAGAACATATTATGTCAAAGCGCAAGAAACATAAGAAAAGCAAAAGTAGCCGCAATAACAATGCAGTAAAAAATACACCAACTCAGCCAGCCGAAGCCAAAACCCAAACAGCCGAAGCCAAAACCCAAACAGCCGAAGCGGCCTCTGTTAGACCGGCCAATGATGATACCCAGCCCGATACAAAGGCCAATGAGCTGGCAGCGACTAAGCCGCAGAATAAAGCCAATAAAGTCGTTATGTCAGATGTTGCCTACAGCCTAATTTTGCTGGGAATAATTATTGCGGTTTTCGTAGTCTTGATGCTCTTAATGTCTAATCGTGCTATTTCAGATTCCTTTTATGGAATCATCAAAATTAAGATATAGAGGACAGAGTAAATCTGTAGTAATAATTATATAAATACAATTGTTTTAACTAATCTCATTAATCATCACTTTTGCTGCACATGCCCACTGCCTTCTGTTTTCTGTTGCCTGCCTTACACCGACATCGAGCTCCAAGAAAGCAGCAGGCTAGCGGACTAATCATTATCCAGGATTGTTTGAAGCCCTGAAGCGCTAGCAATCAGGGCAAGTTTATTCTGGATCAAGATTGTTCGCTAGCCTGGAGCGCTTATTGCGGCGAAGCACAGTCGGTTGGTTTTATATCACTTTTGGCAGCAAAAGTGATAGCTAATGAGATTAATTTAAAACAATTATTATTGATGACTAATTGGCAAGGACAGAGGACGGAGGACAGCCTATATCCGGTATTGGAGCGCTTCAGCGATGTGCTTCGGCTCGATGTCTGGTGCCGATTCCAAATCGGCGATAGTGCGGCTAACTTTTAGCACCCGCATGTAGGCTCTGGCCGATAGTTTGAGGTTAGTCAGGGCTTGCTCGAGCAATTGCCTGGCATCAGACTGCAGCACGCAGAATTTTTGGATTTGTTTGTTGTTCATCTCGTTATTGGTTTTGATTGATGCATCCGCGAACCTACTTGCTTGGATCGCTCGAGCTTTGGCGACTCTTTTTCGCACATCCTTACTCGATTCCGAGGCTTCGGCGTTAATCAGTTGCGATTTCTTGACCCTGCCGACATTGACAACAAGATCGAGCCTATCGAGTAGCGGCCCCGATATTTTATTGCCATAGCGCTGAATTTGTGAGGGTGAGCAGCTACAGATAGATTCTTGGTCGCCGGCATAGCCACAGGGGCAGGGGTTTTGGGCGGCCACCAGCAAAAACCTTGCTGGGTAGCTCTGAGACGATGTTGCACGAGCAATTGTTACACAACCTTCTTCGAGTGGCTGACGCAGCACCTCGAGCACATTGCGCGCAAACTCTGGTATCTCGTCTAAAAACAGCACCCCACGATGAGCCAAACTAATTTCGCCTGGCTTGGGCCACTGTCCGCCACCAATTAGGGCAATGTTGCTAGCGGTGTGGTGCGGATTGCGATATGGCCTGGTAGCTATAATGCCTTGGCTGTGTTGGCCGGCGAGGCTAT
>SICB01000031.1 GCA_009691555.1 Patescibacteria group bacterium
ACGCAAGAGATTTTTACACGCGAGGAGTTGATTGCGAAGTTTAGTATTGAGCGCATCCAAAAAAGCCCGGCTGTATTTGATGCCCAGAGGCTAGATTGGATGAACGGCGAATATCTCCGCAATAAACTAACCGAAGAAGAATTTATAGAGCATATCAAGCCATATATTCCAGCAGACTGGCTTGATGACCCAGATTATTTCAAGAGAGTCTTAAGGCTCGATCGCGATCGAATCAAAAGGCTCGATGAAGCAAAATACATCATGGAGATCTTTTTTGAGAGGCCCATAACCGATAAGCAGCTGCTTTATAAAAAAGACGACGCTAGTACAGTTGCGGGTTGGATCACCAAAACAATTACGGCCCTCGAAGCTAACGAGTTTACCCACGATAGTATCGAGAAAACTCTGCGTGAGCTAACTGCCGAGCTGGGTGTAGGAGCTAGCCAGTATTTTTATGTTCTGCGGGTAGCACTGACTGGCCGCACCGAAGCGCCCGGGCTATTTGATATATTCTCTACCCTGGGGGCTGAAGAATCCCTAAAAAGACTCAAAGCTGCGCTATAAGGGTCTATTCCCAATCTAGTGTTCCACCGGTCTGGTACTCCGTAACTCTAGTTTCAAAAAAGTTTTTCTCCTTCGATAGGTCGGCTGCCTCGCTCATCCACGGAAAAGGATTTTTGGTATGATACTGTTTTGGCAAACCAACAGCAGCCAGCCGCCTATCGGCAACGTGCTCAATGTATTGCTTGAATCCATCGGCGTTCATTCCAAAGATTCCGTTCGGAAAAACATCTTGGGCATATTTGTACTCGAGCTCGGTTGCTTGCTTTACCAAATCAACCATTCGAGTCTGAAAATCCTCAGTCCATAGCTCGGGCTGTTCTTCTTTGATGGCGTTTATCATATTGATACCAAAATTCAGGTGCTGCGATTCGTCGCGCATGATGTATTGGATCTGCTCGGCACTACCAACTAGTTTGTTTTGCCGTTGGAAGCCAAAAATCACGGCAAAACTAGAGTAAAAAAAGATGCCTTCTAGGATTAACGAAAAGATGCAGAGGTTTTCTAAAAACTTCTGATCGGTTTCGAATGTTCCGGTATGGAAGCTATCATCAAAAATACCTTCATTAAAGGTCAAAATAAACTTGGCCTTACTAAAGTGCGAAGACTTTTCGCGGTACATATTGAATATTTTTCCGCCATCTAAGCCCAGGCTCTCGACGATGTATTGGTAGGCGTGTGTATGAATCGCCTCCTCGTAGGATTGACGCAGCAGGTACATTCGGCACTCCGGGCTGGTAACGTGCTTATAAAGGGCCAATACGAGGTTATTGGCTGCTATTGAGTCGGCAGTAGTAAAAAACCCCAGCGCGGTCTCAAAGGCCTGGCGTTCGTCGGCAGTTAGCTGGTCGGACTTCCAGAGCTCGATATCGTCTTGCATGGCAATCTCGGTAGGCAGCCAGTGGTTAGCATTGCCGGCCAAATAAGCATCCCAGGCAAAATTATGCTTCATTGGGTGCAATTGTATGACATCGGCATCCTCGCCATTAATGATTCGGCGTTTATTGATATCGGGTCTGGTTTCGGACATTTTTAGTGACATTTGAATACTCCTTTTGTTTTAATTATGGTTTGAAAGTTACAAGACATAGCTACGCTGACGGTTGGCATTGTTACTGGCCCTCAACTTTCGCTTCGCTGGCGTTGGCATTGCTGATTTCTCGCTTGTGAGTCGATCCGAACTCGGCGGTATCGACGGTCGATTTTTCGACCTGAGAAATTGCCAGACTGCGCAGGTAGTAGGTAGTCTTGAGGCCTTGGTTCCAAGCGGCGATATAAATATCGCTGAGCTGTTTGCCGCTCACTCCTTGCACGAAGATATTAAAGCTCTGGCTCTGGTCGATCCATTTACCCCGATGTGCCGTAATTTTGATGAGGTTCATCGAGTTTATTTCGAACACTTCCTTGTACTTGGCGCGCAGCTTTTCGGGTATTTCGGTAATCTTTTGAATCGAGCCATCGTGGAACTTGATTTTTTTGACCATCGTCTCGTTCCACAGCTTAAGCTCCTTAAGGTCTTCGATAAGGTAGGAGTTGATGACAGTAAAGTCGCCGCTCATATTTGATTTGACATACAAATTTTTGTAAATCGGCTCAATACACGGGTAGCAGCCGGCGATATTGGCAATCGATGCGGTTGGGGCAATTGCCATGGTATTAGAATTGCGCATGCCGTTTTTCTTGACGTGCGACTTGACGTAGCGCCAATCGAGCTTGCCGCCTCTTTTGACATCAATCTTACGTCCACGCTCTTTTTCGAGCAAATCAATTGTGTCGGCCGGGAAGATGCCCCTATCCCATTTTGAACCCTTGAAGCTCTTGTAGGCTCCGCGCTCCTTGGCAAGCTTACTTGAGCCGAGGATTGCGTGGTAGCTAATTAGCTCCATCGACTCGTCGGCAAACTCCGTCGCCCTTGGTGAGTCAAAATTAATATCGAGCATATAGAGTGCATCCTGGAAGCCCATAATGCCCAGCCCGACTGGTCGATGCTTCAGGTTAGAGGTTTCGCACTCTTTGGTGGTGTAATAGCAAATATCAATGACGTTATCGAGCATCCGCATGGCTTTTTCGGTAGTGTTTTCAATCAGCTCCTTGTCGAGTTTGCCATTTTTGATGTGCTTTGCCATATTGATTGACCCCAGGTTGCAAACGGCAGTTTCGTCGGCCGAGTTATTGAGAGTAATCTCAGTACACAGGTTGGAGTTGTGGATAACTCCGGTGTGGTCTTGAGGGTTGCGCACATTGCAGGCATCCTTGAAAGTAATCCAGGGGTGTCCGGTTTCAAATAACATCGTCAGCATCTTGCGCCAGAGTTGGACGGCAGGGATGCGCTTAAAGAGTTTGATTTTGCCTTGGTCAGCCATTTGCTCGTACTCTTCGTAGCGCTTTTTGAAGGCCTTGCCGTAGAGGTGGTGCAGATCTGGTGTTTCGTCAGAGCTAAACAGCGTCCAGTCTTGATTACCGGTAACGCGCTCCATAAATAGGTCCGGCACCCAATTGGCGGTGTTCATATCGTGGGTACGGCGGCGTTCGTCGCCAGTATTTTTGCGCAGCTCCAAAAAATCCTCGATGTCTAAATGCCAAGTTTCGAGGTAGGCACAGGTAGCGCCCTTGCGCTTGCCAGAGCGACTAATCGCCACCGTCGTGTCGTTCATAATTTTAAGAAAAGGCACCACGCCTTGGGAGGGAATATTAATGGCCTTAATCAGCGAGCCGGTACCGCGGATGTTGGTCCAGTCGGTAGCGATACCACCGGAGTACTTGCTCATGAGGGCGTTGTCGAGATAAACCTTAAAGATATGTTTTAGGTCGTCCTCGACGGTATTTAAGAAACACGAGCTAAGCTGAGGCTTGGCCGTACCAGAGTGGAACAGGGTAGGGGTGGAGGGTACATAGCGCAAAGTCGAGAGCACATCGTAAAACTCCATGGCCCACTTGTCTTTGTCTTTTTTCTCGGCAATCGCCAGGCCCATGGCGATACGCATCCAGAATATCTGTGGGACTTCGAGCCGTTGTCCGCGGCCTAGAGATTGCACAAAGTAGCGATCGTGGAGCATGTCGAGACCCATAAAGTCTATTAGGTGGTCGCGCTCTGGTTTGATGTGCTCAGATAGTAGCTTGAGGTTAAAGGCGCTCAGGCGCTTATCGAGGCGACCGTCTTTTATGGTATCGGTAATAAAGCCTATGAAAGTCTTTTTGTAAGCTTCATCAAAATCCGTGCGGTTGGTCTTGCCTAAAACTTCTTTATAAACTTTACGAAGCAGTAGCCTTGAGGCAAGCTTAGAGTAGAGCGGATCGCGCTCAATTTGAGCCTTGGCGCCCATTATCATACTATCCTCGAGCTCATCGAAGGTAATACCGTCATACAGGCTAGCTTTAACAGCCTGGGCGATGTCATCGAGGTCGAGCTCGTCGGCGATATCGTCAGCAGCTTCTAATAATTCCTTGACGAGCTTAGCGTAGCTAAAGTTTTCGAGGCTACCATCGGGCATCGTGACTTTAAGGTTGCTCTGCTCGAGCTTTTCGGCCGAGCGAGCCGATTCGGCAGCACGAATCGCTTTGTGGGTTTCGCGGTAGAGTATAAAGCTACGGACCGTTTTGTAGTGTCCGGAGCGCATTAGCTCTTGCTCAATGAGGTCTTGCAAGCCCTCGACGTCTGGGGCGCCGTTTTGAAATAGTGCTTCAGCCTGAACAATAACTTCGGTTACAACGGCCGCAATGTCTGAATTGGTCGCTTCGGTGCCAACCGACTCGCTAGCCTTACCAATGGCAATCTCAATTCGGGACCTATCAAAATCCACCATCTGACCGTTA
Organism: Patescibacteria group bacterium; assembly: GCA_009691555.1. GTDB lineage: Bacteria > Patescibacteriota > Saccharimonadia > CAILAD01 > BJGX01 > SICB01. The sequence goes on from SICB01000031.1 coordinate 4,375, forward strand.
CGCTTTCTGATCTGAACAAACCCCATTTCACCCTCCTTGTTGTTATTTATGTCTGTATTTAGTGTTACAAAGCTCTTGTGCTCCACTATATACGGGCTTTTAGTTATGGTCAACGTGTTTTTTTTACCACACCACGATTGGCTTATCACCAGACCATAATTATAAAAAAAAGCCATGCTACTACGAACCTAAACACGAAAAAACCCCTCATTTACCATCTCTTCGTTCAATAAACTTTTCTTAATAACAATAATACGCCAATATAAGCATTGGCGCCAGAACTATCAAAAAGCCTAATTTGGTGTTGTGGCTAGTAAAACTGATCGAAAAATATTATAATACATCTGTTGGTCCCATCGTCTAACGGTTAGGACACCAGATTCTCAATCTGGCAATGCGGGTTCGATTCCCGCTGGGATCACCAAAAAAAGCCCACAGTCATTTGTGGGCTTTTTTTGGTCGAACTCGGCAAGATCACGGAAGTCGCTTGGATTGATAGCGACAGACGAGAAAATAAAAAACCCCTATTTTACTAGGGGTTAATATGAGCTTATCGAGTTTTTTTACTTGTCGAGAGCAGCTCATAGATGATTCGAACAACGTGGGACGGGTCGAGCGTTCCGATACTAGTGGTGCCAGACCTAGCGGCCGATTCCGACCGAAGCGTGATGAGTAGCACACTTGCCACTATCTAGCTCGACACTCTCAGTACTATAGTTATAGTACTTTGTCGGCTCAACCACCCGGACGTCTGAGCAGTGGATGTCGCCACCTTCAGTCCAGCTCGCCAAGAGCGGGCCATTGTTTACACGGTAAACCCTGATATTCTCTATATCAGAGTTGGTTTGTCTGGCATAGGCTGTAAGCTCGCGGGTACTGATCACAACGCTCTCTGAGCTGGCGTTGGCCGAAGTAAAGCCAACAACGACCATACAGCCTAGCGCAAAACCCACTAGTATCACTGGGATTATGGCCAACTTGCTCGTTTTGGGGCAAAGCCTCTGCTCGTGGCCGGGATCTTTGCCCTCTACTACATTGTCTATCATTTTACCTCCTAGTTGTGGGAACGTACGCTGAGGTCCTAAAACCTCGAATCGTTCGCTACTATAACGTTTTATAGCTCAAATAGCAACGAATAATTCTTTTTGAGAAATATCATGGTAAAATATCATAAAATGAACGAACAGGTAGTTTTGGTAGATAATTCAAACCGCGCAATCGGCACCGCCGATAAATACCAGGTGCACACCGGCAATACCCCCTTGCACCGTGGCTTTTCGTTGTTTATTTTTAATGCCCGTGGCGAGCTACTACTACAACAGCGATCACCCCAAAAAATCGCCTGGCCCAATATCTGGAGCAACTCTGTCTGCGGACACCCGGCCAAGGACGAATCTGCCAAAGCTGCCGCCAAGCGACGGGCCCTATACGAGCTAGGCATTGAGCTAAAGACAGCTAATATCAATATGGTTATCGAGAATTTCCGCTATCGATATCAGCACCAGGGAATTGTTGAGAACGAAATCTGCCCTGTGATGGTGGCGCATTACAATAGCGAGCTCCAACTCCGGCCTAACCCTGCTGAAGTATCTGACTACAAGTGGGTCGCCTGGCAGGACTTTTTGGACCAACTCACTAAGCCCAGTAGCTACTCGGAGTGGTGCCAAGAAGAAGCCCTGCTGCTAGCTAGCTCCGAGAGCTTCAATAAGTTCCTTTCAGCTAAATAGCTATAGCACAGGTTGCCTTGTGGGTAGCTTAAGAGGTATCATTGAGAGGTAATGCAAGAATTGCTCAAAGCAACCCCTTTTATCGTTGGTGCTGCAATTAGCCCAGTACTTTTGGTTATGACACTTTTTATACTATCCAGGCCAGTTGCACCAGCCAAAAAGAGCCTACTATTTTTGCTGAGCTGAGCTGTTACAATTACCCTAATTGGGACGATTATATTTTTTACCACCACCGTCAGGCCCGACCCTAGCCCTAGCAAAGATCTGCTACCGCACATTATTATCGGCTTACTACTATTGTTCTTGGCGGTTAATATATTTCGGCAAGGACCCGCCAAAGCCGAGACCAAGCCTCAAAAAAAAGATAGCCCTATAAAATACCTAACACTTGGGGCAATCCTAATGCTGACCAACTTCACTACCATTGCGATGGTATTTGCACTAGCCCTGGAGCTACGATCCTCTAGTATCTTGGGTGCCGAAAAAATTATGTACTTGGCGGCCGTTATTATATTTGCATTGCTACCGATAATTTTACCGCTCTTGGTTCTGGCCTTAGCGGGCAAAAGAAGCGCCGATATTCTCGAAAAACTCTCCAGCTTCATGCAGCGCTACGCTCACATCGTAACCTCTATATTTTTTGGTATTATGGCTATCTAAGTCTTGCTG
>SICB01000032.1 GCA_009691555.1 Patescibacteria group bacterium
TCGGTCTTGTCGTATTCAAATAGCTCATTGGCAGCAAAAAATCGCGCCACCTCGATCTTGCCATTTTCGATGCTATCGGAGGCATGCACGATGTTATTAGAACCCGACAGGCCAAAGTCGCCCCGAATCGTGCCGGCTGGCGCCTCCTGACCTTTTGTAGGCCCTACTAGTACCCTAATAGCTGCAACGCCGCCCTCGCCGCCCTCGAGTGCAATTGCTACCAGCGGTGAGCTCTTCATAAAAGCCTTGATGTCAGCAAAAAAAGGCTTATCTGTCAGATGGGCGTAGTGCTCTTCTAGTATCGCGTCTTCGACGGTCATCATCTTAATACCAATTATCTTTAAGCCCTTACGCTCAAACCGACTAATGATTTCGCCGACCAAGCCGCGCTGCAGGCCATCTGGTTTTACTAGTACCAACGATTGTTCCATTTTGTGCTCCTTTTTTAAGTTATTTATTTCGTAATAGTTGTTCGATATTTTTTATTTTGGCTTCCTCGATTGGGCCAATAGCTGCAAAGTGCAGGTCTTTGGTCTGGAGGTACTTTTGGGCCGCCTCAATCACTGAATCGGTCGTGACGGCGTCGATATCAGCTAGCATCTCCTCAAGAGTCCAGACCTTGCCAGAAATTATCATATCGCTACCCATGACATCAGCCACCGCCGAATTGCTCTCGAGCCCCATAATCATCCGGCCCCGAACCTGCTCTTTGGCCTTGTCGAGCTCCTTGCGCTCGATTCCCTCAATGCGCACCTTAGTCAGCTCCTCGGCAATGGCTCCGACCGCCTCATCGACCCTGTCGTTGCTAACTCCGGCGTAGATCTCAAATTTGCCGGTATCGACAAAGTTGCTGTAGCTCATATATATGGTGTAGGCCAGCGCCTTGCGTTCGCGAACATTCAAAAACAGCCGCGAGCTCATACCAGAGCCAAGCAAGGTGCTAAGGATTTTCATCGACGGCTCATCGTTGGCGTCGATCTGCGGGGCTCGACCAGCCACAATGATATGCGACTGGTTGGTGTCTTGGTGGATGATATTGGTTATTTTATCAGATTGCGAGTGCTTGATTTTTTCATAACCACGGCGCGCTTTGGTGCTAAATGAGCCCAGCAACTCTTCGGCCAGCTCAACTGCTCTGGCGTGGCTGATATTGCCGGCAACTGATATTACGAGGTTGTCCATACAATACAGGCTCTTAAAGTAATCGATAATTATTTGGCGCGGCATGGCCTGAATTATTTCTGGGGTACCAATTACATTGGTGCGCAGGCTGTCTTTAGGCCAGAGCAAATCGCCCACCAAATCAAACACATAGCGGCCTGGGTCGTCTTTGTATACATTCATTTCTTCGAGTATCACGCCCCGTTCGCGCTCGAACTCTGCTTGCTTAAAAAGCGGGTCGGTTAGGATATCGGCCAAGATATTAAAGGCCAGCCCGACGTAGTTTTTGGGGAGTTTAATATAATAGCAGGTGTGATCTTCGGCGGTGTAGGCGTTCATGTACCCGCCCACCGAATCGACTTCTTCCGATATAATCCTGGCCTCAGGCCGCTTGGTGGTGCCCTTAAATAGCAGATGCTCCAAAAAGTGGGCCGAGCCGTATTCGGTTTGCATATCTTCGTAGCGTCCGCCGGCTCCGACAAAAAAAGCCACCGTCACGCTCTCGGTGTCGTCCATGGTGCGAGTTACAACTCGGACGCCGTTATGAAGAGTACTTATTTTGTGCAAGCTAGCAGCCATTATTTGTGCCCTTTTCGGATTGGTGCTGGGGCAGAATCGGCCTTAGAGCTAGAGCTAGTTTTATTTTTGCGTTTGGCAAGTGAGCGCTTGACATGGCCAAGATATTCGGCCCGCTTGTTTTGGTCTTTCAAGATATGCCATAGCGCTGGGGCAATTGATATTAGGATTATCACGAGGGCTATCGGTATTAGGTATTTATCGACATCCGGAATGGCATTACCAATAAGGTAGCCGAGCATTGTTACCCCGACGGCCCAGAGCAATCCGCCGATAAGGTTAAAAAATAAGAAGGTCTTGTACTCCATTTTGCCTACGCCGGCAACGACGGGGGCGAAAGTGCGCACAACGGGTATAAAGCGCGCCAGAATTATGGTTTTACCACCGTGTTTTTTATAAAAAGCCTGCGTCCTTTCGACATTTTTGGTACTAAAAACCAGCGAATCTTTTTTGGTAAAGACGCGCGGGCCGACTTTTTTGCCAAACTGGTAGCCGACATTATCGCCCACCACTGCCGCTACGAAAGTAATAGCGCACAATAAGGCGATATTAAAAAAGCCTTGCGAAGCCAAGAAGCCAGCTGTAAAAAGCAAGCTGTCGCCGGGCAGAAAAAACCCAACCAAAAGCCCCGACTCGGCAAAGACTATCGCAAATATGCCAGCGTAGCCGACTGTTTTTAGGAGGCTGTTGAGATCGAACATTAAGTTATTATACCAGACTGTCTCAAAGGCTGTGAGTTAGTTTATAAGCGGCAATCAAAATTATCGTCAAATCGGCTGGGGTGACGCCTTGTATCTGGCCGGCTTGGGCGATATTGGCGGGCTGAACCTCCTGGAGTCGCAGCCGAGCCTCATTACGCAAGCCCTTGATGGCCAAATAGTCCATATCGCTTGGCAACACTTGAGTTTGGCGGTCTTTAAGCCGTTCGGCTTCGCGTTTTTGCCGGTCAAAATAGCCACTGTATTTGACCTCCGATATGACCTGCTCGGCAATTTCGCCGGTAACCTCAATACCAAACTCCAGCCTGATGGTTTCGAGGTTGTTTTCGGGCCGCTTGAGGTAATCGTAGGCTGTAATACTCCTCCCACCGAGGCGCAATTTTTTGGATTTCAAGAGCTTTAGGGCGCTACCAATTGCAATCTGCTTTTGTTCGGCGCGCTTCAAGCGGCTCGAGGGCAAGAGCCCGACGGCGTGGCCTTTGCCGCTGAGTCTGAGGTCGGCGTTGTCGTTACGAAGCAAGAGCCGGTACTCGGCTCGGCTAGTAAATATACGGTACGGCTCGACATGGATTTTGGTTACGAGGTCTTCGATTAGCACCCCAATATATGCCTCGGTTCTATCGAGTACGAAGGGCGTTTTGGCCTGGGCCTTGCGGGCCGCGTTAATACCGGCCATCAGGCCTTGGGCGGCGGCTTCCTCGTATCCAGTAGTGCCGTTCATTTGACCGGCCAAAAACAGCCCAGAGATTTTTTTGGTTTCAAGGCTTAGTTTCAGCTGGTGAGGCAAGAAGTAATCATACACCACAGCGTAGCCGTACCTGATGAATTCGGCGTTCTCGAGGCCTGGTATGGTGCGAATGATTTTTTCTTGAAGCTTTTCGGGAAAAGCCAGCGAGGCTCCCTGAATATACATCCAGTCGCCAAACGGTCCGTCGGGGTGCCCAACTGGCTCAATAAATATCGGGTGCCTGGCTCTATCTGGAAAGTTCGATATTTTGCGGTCCAGGCTGGGGCAGCTGCGTGGCGAGCGTTCGGTAATTTTACCTGAAAAAACCGGCGACTCGGTGAGGTTATCGAGCACAATCTTGTGGGTTTCGGGCGTAGTGTAGGTTAGGTAGCAAGGCACTTGCTCGGTAGCTACAAATAAGTTCTTGGTGGGGTGGGTAAAGCTAATGGGCCCGTCTGTACCAGGTGAAACAGTCATTTTGGAGTAATCAATACTACCTCGTCGAATACGAGGCGGAGTGCCGGTTTTGAGCCTGCCCCGCTCTAACCCTAGGGATATTAGCGATGCACTCAGCCCAACAGATGAATCCTCATCAATCCGACCACCTTTGCGCACCACATCGTCGCCAATGACGATTTCGCCGTTTAGGAAGGTGCCACTGCATACAATGACGCTTTTGGTCTGAACAACTTTATTGTTCTTTGTTTTTACGCCCGTAACGATATTATTTTTGTGCTCGATAGCAATTGCTTCGTCTTGCAAAAAAGTGAGGTTTTTGGTGGCCTTGAGTTCGGCTATCATATGGCGATTATAGAGGTCCATATCGACCTGCGCGCGGTAAGCTCGCACCGCCGGCCCCTTGCTGGTATTGAGCTCCTTGAGCTGTATTGAGCTGAGGTCCGATACTTTGGCCATAATGCCACCGAGGGCGTCGATTTCGCGCACCAAGTGCCCTTTGCCTGGGCCGCCTATCGAGGGGTTGCACGGCAAAGCTGCCACTTTGTCGAGGCTGGTAGTTATAAGTAGCGTCTTAGCACCGAGCCGAGCCGAAGCCACCGCAGCTTCGCAACCGGCGTGTCCGGCTCCGATAACAACGACCTCGTATGCTGTTAGGTTTTTGGTTGAGTGCAACATCAGATAAGCTATTTTACACCTGTTAGGCATTAATCTCAAGCTCTGAGCTGCTTGACCGCCATGCCATTAAGGCTTACGCTAAAACTATGTTTTCAGATTACCTAGCCGAATTCTTGGATTATATGGAGATCGAAAAAGGTCGAAGCCTCAAGACTATCGAGAACTACTCACTGTACCTGAACCGCTTTTATGAGTTTGCCGGCGATATTAAGGTTGGTAGTATCGACATTGCCCTGGTTAGCAAGTGGCGGCAGTGGCTTAATCGGTACAAAGGCAGTGATGGCCGCGAGGTCAGCAAAACCACCCAAAATTACCACCTCATCGCGCTGAGGTCGTTTTTGAAGTATATGGCGAGGCGCGACATCGCGACTCTTGCTCCCGAAAAAATCGAGCTAGCTACCAGCAAGCGCCCCCAGGTTAGCTGGTTGGACGCCGACGAGGTGCTAGCGCTCTTTGAAGCCACCGATAGTAGCAATATCGTCGGGCTCCGCGACAGAGCCATATTAGAGCTACTGTTTTCGACCGGCCTGAGGGTCTCGGAGCTCGTGAAGCTCAATCGCGACAGCATCAACCTCGATAAAGGCGAATTTAGCGTTCGGGGCAAAGGTCAAAAAGACCGCCCGGTGTATGTTAGTGGTTCGGCCAAAGATTCGATTTATAGCTACCTTAAGGAGCGTCACGATAGCTTTGAGGCGCTATTTGTGCAAGCCAGCCAGCGTAAAAACAGCCAAGACACCACCATTAGCCGCCTAACGCCGCGCACCATTCAGCGCATTGTCGAGCGCTATCGCAGCAAAGCCGGCATTACCAAGCATGTTACGCCGCACACACTGCGCCATAGCTTTGCGACCGACCTGCTGGGCAATGGTGCCGACCTGCGCAGTGTGCAGAGCTTGCTGGGGCATGCCAATATCGCCACCACCCAGATTTATACGCATGTTACCGACCCTCAGCTCAAGGAAATTCATAAGCAATTTCACTCCAAAAAAGGCAAAAGCTAAAAAAGCTGGCTTCAGCCAAGGCCGAAGCCGACCAATATCCGGTGCGCCGAGAACGAACTGGTGCAGGCGATGTCTGCCGATAGTGCTCTATCGGTACGGAGCGTAGCTAAATTGTTTTTGTTAGAGTGCTTTTTTTTAAGGGCAATCAGGGCCGAAGTTGCCGCCCGTTACCAAGGTGCCGATTAGAGCAGTGTTGGTATATATGCCGCCAGTCTTACAAATGCCATAGCTGGAGGTGCCGCTTGGCCCTCTTCCTGCGTACAACACCGAGGTACCGATGGTTTCTATTGCTGAAGGCGTAATTATTTTTTCGGCCTTGACACGACGATAGAGGTTGCCGACCTTAGCAGTGATGTCGATTTGCGCTTTGTTACTTTGGGCGGGCGCGATCTCGGCACCGCCAGTTTTATAGCCAGTAAGGGCAAAGTGGGTACCTTTGTAGCGAGGGGTAATTCGAATTGCGTAGTTATAGCTCCCTACATCTCCTATGGGTATATTAAGTGCGTTTGCAATTGAGAAGCCCTTTACAAGAGCTGATCCATCGGCCGTGGTGCAGCTATAGATACCATCGGCCGTGGTGCAGCTATTGGCGATAGGGTTATTCGTATCAGTGGTGATTTTGTTTGGGGCAAACAGTAAGGTAACATTTTTGAAGCTGGTGGCCGTTATGTTAGTCTTGGGCCAATAGACAATGTTCATCTCGACCATTGCGGCGGCGGTGTAGCCACTGACTGCCGGGTAAAGGGTGCCCCCTAAGGCTGCGGCGGCAGCGCTGACATCGCCAAGGCTCGGGGCGTTCCAGCTCAGTTTCAGCCGATATAGCGAGTCAGCCGAGTCGGCTGGATCATATGTAAGCTGCGTGGTGCGGTCGACCTCCAAAGAACCCTCGTAAGTAGCGCTAAAGTAGCTTGTGACCGTAGCGCAAGTAATGCTTTGGTCGGTAGCACTGATATTATCGAAGGTGGTGTCGCCGGGAGTAGTTAAACAATCCGCCTTTCTGTAATTGGGGTCAGCAGAGAGCTTCGCGACCGCGGCCTTAACCCCCGCCTCGGCGGTCTGGAGCGCTCGGTTCGATAGCTCGGTGTTGCT
>SICB01000002.1 GCA_009691555.1 Patescibacteria group bacterium
TGGGTAGTGGTAGCTAATAATTTCGAAGTTTTCGATGCTCACCTCGCGGCTGGGCATTGCTGGCGACTGACCTTGTCGGGCTAGCTTGTAGGCTCGCTGGCCACCGATTTTGATGGCCGAATAAATCGGTGGGGTTTGGATTATTTGCCCTGTTAGGGCTTTTATAACTTCAGCTAATCTGGCTTTGGTTGGTTTGGTATCAGAGACCTTGGTCTTATCGCCCTCCTCATCGTCGGTACTGGAATTCTCGCCAAGCTTTATATCGAATAGGTATGTTTTATCGAGTTTCGAATAGTCGCCGGCTTGCCTGGTAAATTCCTTGCCGACCAAGACTATTAAAAGGCCTTCGGCCTGTGGGTCGAGCGTGCCGGCGTGGCCAACCTTTTTGATGCCACTGGTGCGGCGAACTTGAGCCACCATACTAAAGCTACTGCGGCCTCGAGGTTTGTTTATTAGGTGTAGTCCTTCTGATTTGATGTCCATAGGTTATATTGTAGCTTAAAAGTTGGCTAAAGCGTGGTCTAGGCCTGAGTGGCAGATGGGCCAATTTTGCCCTGAAAAGGTCCAGGCTTAAAGGCTTCGTCTGGGTCTTGAAAATCGCCTTTAGACCAAATTAGATCTTTTTTTTTGAGCCGTTTTGCTGAGCTTCACTAGCCTCGGCCGCTGGGGCTTCGGTTTTTGCAGTAGGTTCGGCGGTTTTAACGGCAGCGGACTCGGCTTCGGCAGCTATTTGAGCCTGCACGATAGCCTCTTTAATACTAGTTGCGGCGCTCGGATCGGGAGCTACAGCTTCGGTATTGGGCTCTTTGGCGGTGGCCGAAGCGGCAGTCGGTGGCTTTGGGTTGGGAGTTGTTGGGTTCGGTTTGCTGTATGGCGCTGGAGAGGCCGTAGCCTTGGGAGGGTTATTAGATTGCAAAACCTTTACGATCTCTTGCTGTTTGGCGCCAGCTGCTAGCATCTGAGCAGCGACCGTCATGGACTTGGCGGTGGTATCTGGGGTAGTAAAGTTGTGGGTGGCAGTAGTAATACCAGTATATAGCGCCGTGGCAATCGATTCATCGACCATTCCCTGCTCAAGGGATTCAAATAGCGATACTAGCATCTCGCAGACCGAGCTAGAGTTTTGGTCGATATAATTGACACTACCGTACTCTTCGTTGATACGATGATAATCGATATTAATAAGGTGTAGGCCGTCGAATATGGTCGGGTTTTTTTCGACAATTTTGTCGAGTTTTATAATCTGTGGTACGCCTAGTGCGATAACCAAATCGAACTTAAATGGGCCCTGCTCAAAGCTCACATCGCTAGCCTTAAAGTTGCCATTGAGGGGTGTAATCGTAACATCTAGCCTGTCGCCTTCGACATTGTATTTGAGCTTATCGACCATCACGGAGTGCATCGCAACGCTAATTACGAAGTCGCGCACGCCCTGGATGTCGGTGCTAATAAATTGGGTATCGAAAAGCTCGGCGCTCTTGGGCAATGCGTCGGTAATAACAATACTGGCCTGCTTTTGGAGCTTATTTAGTGCCCGCTGAGTAGCGATTGCAGCCGCAAGCTGATCGTTGCTTGGCTCTCGGCCAGTAACAATCACGATATTGTGAGCTTGCTTGATGAGCTCGCTGGCTTGCTGTTTTGGGGTTAAATCATTTTGCATAATATTTGCGTAATTATTGTTTATTAGATAACTTTATGAACAATGGGTTATTATACACGACATAAGCGTTATTGTCAAGGTATAAGAGCCTTCAGGCTTGGTGGGGTTGATAAATATATAAGATTATGGTAAAATACCACTATGAATAACCAAAGCAAAAATACCTTCCTAATCCGTTCGCGGATGTTTGCCCTTACAGGGGTAAGGTTTGCTTTGGCTTATCGAATGATCTAATTGGTTACTAGCAGTTTCTAATATCCGATGAGCCTCCATTTAAGAAGATGGAGTTTTTTAACTTAATAGAAGAAACGCCACTTTGCAAGGAGGCCCATCGGGTCTCGGAAACACCGAGATCTGCACCTAACTACCACTAAAGGAGTAGCTATGAGCTATGGATTGCCCATGCGTTTTGGGCCCATTAGTGATGGTGTGGAATACCACATCATCATGCGAGCTTACCAAGAAAGCGAAGGTACGGCTATGGCGAAAGCCATAAGTCGAGCAAATATACAGCGTTACATCATGCTCTCTGCCACACAAACTCCAGCAATGGAAGAAACGTGGATGGAGCAGACAGCTACCGCCAAAGATGATTGCACATGGGCGATTTGTATCGCTCAAGACAGCTCAGATGAGCTTGGCACACCGATTGGTAGTACTGGCTTGCACGGCATTAAAGACGGCCGAGCACATTCGGGTATTGTCATTTATAATGACTCTTTCTGGGGCTATGGTATCGCCAGTGCCTGCCATCGTGCCAGAAGCCTCTATGCTCATGAAGTCCTAGGCATTCGTGCCATCGATAGCTTCGTCATCAGGAGCAATGATGCCAGCCTAAAGGCTCTAGAGAACATTGGCTATACGCGCACCGGCACTCAGTACAGCCATAGTATTGTCGATGGTAAGGTCTGTCATGTTGATAATTTGACATGGGTCAATCCATTTGGGCACCAGTGGGATTATTTTTGGGGAGACAATCAGCCCCCCGAAGAGTTTAATATCTCCCGCCGTAATGCAGAATTGGCTATTAAACGAGCCAAAAAAGATGTCACCTTTATGTGACACCAGGTATGTTACTTCAAGGGACCAGGTTTTTACCTGGTCCCTTTTACTTTATTTTGTTACTTTATTTTGCTTTGATAATTTTCCACCATAGATCGCTAGTATTAGTGAGCTCCGGTGGAGTCCCTAGTAGCCGTAGACTCATTTTGAACCTTTAGTGCAAGATTTCTTGGAGTCAAAATTATAACATAACCTCAAAATGGTACTTAACAAGTGCGCCTCAATTGTGGAAAATACCCTTTACAGATGAGGCATTATCAGGTATACTTATGCCTATCACTATTTATTAAGTAATTTACTCTTTAAAAAGAAGGATTAATCGTTATATGCCAGTAATCAAATCAGCTATCAAGAGAGTCCGCCAAGAAAAAAAGCGCAAAGCTTACAATATTGGTGTAAAGACATCTGTAAAAGCCAAGTTTAAGGCTGTTCGCGATGAAGTTGCCACGGGCAAAGTCAAGAGCAACGAAGAGCTTGTAGCTGCTATTAAAGCTATCGACCAAGCTGTACGCAAGGGCGTTATCAACAAACACAGCGCCGGTCGCAAAAAGAGCCGCCTAACACTTGCCTACAACTCTGTGGCCGAGAAGCCTTTTGGTACCGAGCCTGCCAGCAAGCCTAAGGCTAAAAAAGCTGCCGTCACCAAGAAACCAGCCGCAAAAAAAGCTGCTACCATCAAAAAGACAGCCGCAAAAAAGCCCGCTACCAAAAAAGCAACTACAAAAAAATAACCAGACTACCAAGCGCTATATAATAATGTCGAGCTAGTCCTAAAACCTCCAAAACGGAGGTTTTTTAGTTTTTAGAGCTGGGCTCTCGGTTACAAAGGCTATAAAACAGCCCGTTCATGGCTTCTTCGGACGGCAGCGCACCGGTTTTGGTAGCGATGTCGGCCTCGGAGATGAGCTGGTAAGCCCGTGAGATGTCATCGATATCTAGCCCGCTAACCAAAGGCAGGGCTTTTTGGGTTGAGTACGGCGATATTTTGTAGGCCTGATTGAGCTGGGGGTTATTGATAATAACCAGCATCAATACCCGGAACTGATAAATAATAGCCCCTAGTATCATCTGGTCGGCGTAGCCCTGGAGCTTGAGGCTTTTGTATAATTTTATTACTCGCGGCAAATCCTTACGCACCAAGGCTTCGGCCAAGATGAAGGCGTTGTTTTCAAGACTCGGCGTGGCCAGCTCATCGACCGAAGCCCGTGAAATATCGCTGTTGTAGCTGGCTAGCTTGGCGATTTCGTTATGCAAACTCCACTGGCTCTCGCCCACTAGGTCAATAAGATAGCCAGCGAGCTGGCTGTCGAGCGTCGCACCTGCTCTGTGGGCCTCGACCAGTGCCCATTTTATGAGCTCGACTCGGCTAGGCCGCCTAAACTCCGTAGCGCCCTGAACCTTACTCAGGCTCTTATAAAGAGTGGTGCGTTTATCTGGGTTGGGGTCGATAATGACTAGATTAGTGCTATCGGTAGCATTTTGCAGTATCGCATCGATCTGTGCTGGGCTCGGTTTGGATTTGGGCAAGTTAGTCAGTATAATCAGCCGGCTACTAACGAACATCGGCATCGCCGACAAATTGGCAAGCAGGCCATCGGTTCCCTGCTCGAGGGCATCGATAGATTGCATATCTCCCTCGGATCCAGTTTTTTTGATATATTGAGATTTTATTAGACTCAGCTGGCGACTGATTGCATAACTATTTTCGCCATATAAATACAAGATCATTTTTAAAACCTCTGCTTTCGAGCTTAATTATACTTCATATCAGTGCAGGTGTGGCGAAAAGGTGCTGGCTAGCCTGCAAGTTTTGGCACTTTTTGACAGTGCGGACAGATGTGGGTACCCCTGCCTGCGGCGCGGATTTTGATAATCGTCCGGCCGCAATTAGGGCAATCACTACCCTCTTTGCGAAATACCTGTGCGAATTTCAAATAGCTACCTTTGTTGCCCTTGGCATCGACATAATTTCGGTCGCTACTCCCACCCAAGCTAATACTCAGGCTCATGACCTCTCTGACTGCGTTAAAAAGCCTTTTAAGCTTAATAGCGCTAACATCGCCAACTTTGGTAAGAGGGTGGATTTTGGCCATAAAGAGTGACTCGTCGGCATAGATGTTGCCGACTCCAGCTAGTACCGTCTGATCGAGCAGAGCGGCCTTGATGCTAGTTTTGGAGCGTTTTTTAAGAGCTGAGCCAAATTGCTCAAAAGTATAGTTATCTTCGAGTGGTTCGGGTCCGAGCTTTTTCAAAAAAGCATTGTTTTGGTGAAGTCCATCGGTTGGCTCGAGCTTGACCCAGCCAAATTTGCGCTGGTCGTTAAAAAACAGTGTGCCGTTTGTGAGCTCCAAGATGACCCTGGTAGATTTGTCAGGAAGTTTATCGACCAAGCTAGCGTTAGGGTGTCCGCCACCGAAGCCCGGCCCCAATTTTGGCCGATACACCAATTGCCCGGTCATCTTGAGGTGTATCAAAATACTATAACCACTGCTGAGAGGCATAATTATAAGCTTACCGCGGCGCTGAACTGATTGGACTGTGGCACCAATCAGCTTACCGGCCATCAGCGCCTCGCTTATGGCCAAGCTCTTTGGCCAGTCACAAGTAGCGGATATTACCTTTTGTGTAGGCAGAAACTCTTGTAAACCGATTCGAACAGTCTCGACTTCAGGTAGCTCAGGCATCTGAGGTTTTTAGATTTGAATTGTTCATTAGTCCATTATACCTGATAATTAAACTTTACTTTTATACAATTTTGTTATACTATGTTGTATTGAAATCCGTACCTACTAGAAAGGACTATTTTTGAACAAATATAGTCTGGCAGAGAGTATCAAGACATTGGTGGGCATCATGGTAATCTGCACTGCCGCCATGGCATGCGTGGTTGTCATAATGAGCCTCCCCTGAAACGAAAGGAGCTGCTGTGTCTTACGTCAGCAGAAGCAAACTTAAGGGCCACGGCCTTGTCGGCCAGCTTATCAGTATGACGAGGCTTCTTGACTTGCATAGCTACCAGGAGCAAGAGGTTGTTAATCCGAAATGGTCAAAAGGAATGATCGTTCGTTTCGTGCACAGATCCGAAGTGATGTATTTTGAGTTTGAGGGCTTTGGCGACTTGCTTGGGCAGGAGGCCACCCTCTGCTACGGAAACCATGCGATCGCGAGTGGCCTTATCGGGATCGACAACGATGTCGCTCTCTACTATCAAAACCCCCTACCAAGGGTTGGTATGGCGATTACAGTTGCCACACCCGACTAGCCTAGCTTTTATTAGCTAGGCTAGTTTTATTTAATAGATTACTTGAGATCTCCCCAGCTGGTACCCTGACGAACTTCGGCAATAATAGGAACCTCAAACCGCTGCACGCCCTCCATGGCTTGCTTGATAATCTTGGCGACTTGCTCGGCATCAGCCTTGGGACATTCGGCTATCAATTCGTCATGAATTTGCAGTAGCAAGTTTGTTTGCTCTGGGGCTTTTTTGCCCTTATTAAACTGCTCGAAACTGTTGGCTATGTCGACCATCGCCAGCTTCATCATATCGGCCGCTGTACCCTGCAGGGGCAGATTAACCGCGGCGCGCTCGGCGGCGGCTCGCACTATAAAATTGCTAGAGCTGACATCTGGGCAGGGGCGGCGGCGGCCAAAAAATGTTTCGGTATAGCCTTCGTCGTGGGCAAACTTCTTAATACTAGCGATGTATGCAGCAACGCCTTTGCGCAGGCCAAAATAGCTGTCTATAAACTCGCGGGCTTTATCGTAATCAAACCCCGTAGCAACCGATAGCCCGTGGGGGTTCATACCATACAGCACACCAAAGTTGATGGTCTTGGCGGCGTAGCGCATTTCTTTGGTTACTTTTGCTGGTGCGACGCCGAACATCTCGGCAGCGGTTAGGGTGTGGATGTCAGCCCCGCTCTTAAAATCGTCGATCATGGGCTGGTCTTTAGCAAGCTCGGCTGCGAGGCGCAGCTCTATTTGGCTATAATCGGCCGAAACCAGCACCTTACCTGGGCTGGCCACAAAAGCTTTGCGTATTTCTCGACCCATCTCGCTTCGAATCGGTATATTCTGAAGGTTTGGGTTGGTACTACTGAGGCGGCCTGTCTGGGCGATGGTTTGATTGTAACTAGTGTGGATGCGGTCGTCTGGCTTGACGAGCTTTGGCAAAGCGTCGACATAGGTACTGGCGAGTTTTGTTAGCTCTCGATACTCGAACATCATATCGACCAGCTCGTGCTTGCCACGAAGTTTTTCGAGCTCACTAGCAGCAGTACTAATGCCAGTCTTGGTTTTTTTGAGGCCGGCCGTTGGTATCTTGAGCTTCTCAAATAGCACAACCTGAAGCTGGGCTGGTGAGCTAATGTTGAATTCGCCGCCGGCTAGCTTCCAGATATCTTTTTGCAACTGATTGATTTTTGAGGCGTATTGAACCGATAGTTTATTCAAAAACTTCGAGTCTAGCTCGACCCCGCAATACTCCATATCGCCGAGCACCGCAATTAGCGGCCACTCCATTTGTTCGGCAAGTTCGGAAAGTCGCCCAATGGTCTTCAGGTCTTTTTGCAACTTCAGGTACAATCGCCAGCTAATATCGGCGTCCTCGGCGGCATACTGGCCAGCTTCTTTGATAGCAACTGCGTCAAAAGTTTGTTGGTTTTTGCCTTTTGGTCCAATCAGCTCCTCGATACCAATCATTGATATTCCGAGCTCATTATAGGCTAGCTGGCTGAGGCTCTGGGCCCGGCCGATGGGGTTTATCAGATAAGCTGCGACCATCGTATCGAAAACAATCGGCCCGAGTCGCAGATTGTTAAACGGACGCATCATGACATAATCGTATTTGATATTGTGCCCGACCTTACCGATAGTTTCATCTGCTAGTATTGGACCAATCAAATCAAAAAACTTGGCGTAGTCGATTTCGGTTTTTTCGGCGTGGGCCAGCGGTACATAGTAGGCCTCGCCGGCCTTGAAGCTAAAAGATGCCCCGACTAACTCGGCGTCGATTTGGTCGGTACTAGTCGTCTCGGTATCAAAAGCAAAGACTTTTTGCTGAGACAGCTCCTTGGCCAAGGCCTGCAGCTCGGAAACTTTTGTGATGAGCTGGTACTTGGCATCTTTGAGGTGTTGGCGGTTAAACTCTGCGGCGTCATTTTTGTGTTCATCGAAGGCTTCGGTTTGGTCGTCGGTGACTTTTTTATTCGGCAGTTTGGCCAGCAGGCTCTTGAACTCGAGCTGATGAAAAAGGTCGTAGACACTTTTCTTGTCGTACTCGTGTATAACTGCGTCCTTGAGGTCAAAATCGAGCTTCAAATCGAGCTTGATGGTCGATAAATCTTGGCTCATATAGGCACTGTCTTTACCGAGCGTCAGCTTTTTGGCTACTGCCGGCTTTATATTATTCAGGTTTTCATAAATGGTGTCTAGGTCGTGATACTGGCTTACAAGCTCGGTGGCGGTCTTGTCGCCGATACCAGAAACGCCCGGGATATTGTCGCTAGTATCGCCCTTGAGCGCCTTATATACAATAAACTCCTTGGGGTTAACGCCATACTTGTCGATAACGGCTTGGGTGTCATAAATAAAGGTATCGCTAAAGCCCTTGCGCATCGTAAATACCGTTGTGGCATCACTAACTAGCTGGAGCTCGTCCATATCGCCCGTCACTACTACGACATCGACTTGGTCCTGGTACTGGGCGCTGAGTGAGCCAATGATATCGTCGGCTTCAAAGCCAGGCATCTCCAAAAGAGGAATATTGAAGGCCGCAATTACAGCCTTGGTGGTCGGAAACTGATCGTAGAGCTCTTGATCGGCCTTTTTACGGGTGGCCTTGTACTGGTCGTACTGGTCGTGTCGAAAAGTTTTGCCCGGCGCGTCCCAGGCCACCGCGACATAATCGGGCTTGAGCTCGCGCAGTGCTAAGAGCATCATCATCGTGAAGCCATACACCGCGTTGGTCGGAGTACCATCTTTGGTCGTCAAGTGCGGAATTGCATGGTAGCCCCTATGGACTAAGGCGTGGCCGTCGAATACAACTAGTTTTTTGCGTTTGTTCATACTTAAAATTATACACCTTATCTTATCAGCAAATTAGCAAAATATAACGCTGATGTGGTTAAATGTAACTATGACTGAAAAAACATTCCCCTATGAAGCCAATGATTTCCCCAACAAAAGAGCTTTCTACCCAAAAATTCTTCAAGACGATACTACAGAAGAAAATGATCAACACCTGTCTGACCCAGGAGAAGAAACAGGCAACCCAGGAGATTTGGGTGGTGGGTACAATAGCCTAGGAGAGGGCAAAATTACCCCTCCGCCAACCGAGAATCCTTACTGGCCCAACCAAGAGCAGAGAGCTGCTGGCCGAGAAGGCGTCCAGAGAGCTCGCGAAGCACTCAAGCGACCTAAAAACCCTGAAGCTACTGCCGAAGACCCTAGCTAATGTAGTCTTTGAGGCGCTTGCTGTCTTTGTGCTTGCGTAGCTTAGTGAGGGCTTTGGCTTCGATTTGGCGGATTCGCTCTCTGGTTACACCAAACTCCTGCCCGACTTCTTCGAGGGTGTGGCTACGGCCGTCTTCGAGCCCAAAGCGCATGCGCAGTATCTTTTGCTCGCGCGGTGTAAGTAGCTCGAGAGTGTCGTCGATGTGTTCCTTGAGAAGTTCGTAGGTAGCGGCTTCTTCTGGACTGACGGTATCGACGTCTTGAATAAAGTCCCCCAAACTAGAATCCTCGTCTTCGCCAACTGCGGCATCGAGGCTGGTGGTGTCTTGAGATATCTTAAGAATATGATTAACTTTATCGACATCGATTTCCATCTCTGCAGCCAGCTCTTCTGGTAGTGGCTCACGACCGAGCTCTTGGGTAAGACGACGCTGGGTGCGAATCAGTTTGTTGATTGTCTCAACCATATGGACGGGTATTCTAATAACCCGGGCTTGGTCGGCGATAGCGCGGGTGATAGCTTGGCGAATCCACCAGGTAGCGTAGGTACTAAATTTGAAACCCTTGTGATAATCAAATTTTTCGACGGCTCGAAGCAAGCCGGTGTTGCCCTCTTGGATGAGGTCGAGTAGGTCTAGGCCGCGGCCGATGTATTTTTTGGCGATACTAACCACCAGGCGCATATTGGCTTCAGCCAGGGCGTCTTTGGCGGCCTTATCGCCCTTTTCGATTCTTTTGGCGAGCGATACTTCTTCGTCGGCAGTGATAAGCGATATTTTACCGATTTCGCGCAGGTAAAGTCGCACCGAATCGTCGGCGATATCTTTAATGTTGGCTTCGCTGGTGGCGTTTTCGACATCTTCCTCTGGCTCAGTTTCCCAGAGTTTATCTTTTTGGTCGGTAACTTCAATGCCTTTATCGATGAGTTGCGAATACAGGTCGTCGAGCAAATCGACGCTGTCTTCGGCCTCGGGAATAGTGGCCTGGATTTCTTGCTGGGTCACGAAACCCTGCTGTCGTCCTTTGACAATCAGCTTTTCAATTGCTTCACTAAAATCGTTTGTTAGTTTTGGCTCTGGAGTCGATTTGGCTTTTCTAGGCATATAGTTATTAATCCTCGTTTAATAGTGCTTGGTAATCTCTTAGGAGCTGTTTTGTTTTTTTGGTGTCTCCATCGGCCTCGGCTTCTGATAGCTGTCGGGCCAAATGGTGCTTGGCTTTTTGTCTGTTGATTTCTTGAATCCTGGCAACCTGGGTGAAGGCTTCGAGCCTAATGTCGTGCGCCGTCAAATCGGCGTAATTTTGTTCACCTCTTAATGAAAGTATTTTAACATAATTTTCTTCTTTAGGCAACGCTTTTAAGACGGTCGCGAACTTTGCTTTGGGAGATTTTTTGAGAACTTCGAATATACTGCGGTGCAACTCCGAGGATTGTTCCAAATCTAGATCGTCGAGTGACGAGATGTTTTCAGGAAAAGCCAAGCAGAGTTCTAGCAGTATTTGCTCGAGCTTTTCTTGTCTGGTAAGCTTTCGCTTTTCGGAGGGGCTGTTGGTTGGGTCGGCTTGTGAGTCGATATCGGTCTGGATATCTGGGTTGGCCTGTGGTGGGGTCGAGGGGGTAGCCTGGGCCTTGGCTAAAACCAATTTGCCGATGCTCTCCTCGGTGGTATCTAGCAACTGAGCGACTACTTTAGTGTAATGTTGGCTTTCGATATCATCGCGCAAGCTCAAGAGCATCGGGGT
Organism: Patescibacteria group bacterium; assembly: GCA_009691555.1. GTDB lineage: Bacteria > Patescibacteriota > Saccharimonadia > CAILAD01 > BJGX01 > SICB01. The sequence continues at coordinate 10,919 of SICB01000002.1, forward strand.
AATAAACTTAATAAATTGTTTTTTGCCAGGTGCCGTGGTGGTGCCATATTTATCCTTGGCGATTGCTATTAGATAGTCTGGGGCGTACTTGGCGTCCTCGACCGCCTTCTGCCATTCGGCTTTGCCTTTTTTGAGAAGCTCATCGGGATCTTTTGCACCCTGGAGGCTGATGATATCAATTTTGACATCCATCGTTGCTGCGATATCGATGGCCCGAAGCGTTGCAGCAATTCCAGCCTCATCGCTATCGAAGCAAAAAGCGATATTGCCTGTCAGGCGAGCTAGCTGTTTTAATTGCAGTTGCGTCAGTGCTGTACCGCTACTCGCCACGACATTACTAAAACCAGCATTAGACAGCGCCACAACATCCATATTGCCCTCTACCACAACAGCCAGGTCGGCCTGCCTGATGGCCTCCTTGGCCTGAGCCAGTCCATAAATGGCCTCACTCTTGTTGTAAATGGGTGTTTGTGGGGTGTTGATATATTTGGCAGTTTTTTCGCTGCCGAGTATTCTGGCGCTAAAGCCCACCACCCGAGCTTGGGTATCGAAAACCGGAAACATCACGCGAGCTCTGAAAAGATCGTAGGCACCCTTGCCCTGCTTGCCCTCGACACAGAGGCCAGCAGCAATCAGCTCTTCAACTTTGAAACCTTTTTTGGTCAGGTAGTTGGTGAGCGATTCCCAGCTATCAGGCGAATAGCCTAACTTATAATTCTTGATGGTTGCCGAGCTCAATCCCCTGGTTTTAATGAAGTACTCCTTGGCCTTCTCGTTTTTAGATAAGCACAAATGAAAGTAGGCCATTGCCGACTGGCAGGCGTCGTAGAGCTTGGTCTTATGGCTGGCGTTGGTTTGGCTCGATCCAGATCTGGGTGTGAGCTTGACTCCAGCTCGCTTGGCGAGCATCTCGAGGGCTTCAGGAAAGCTCAAGGCCTCCATCTCCATCACAAAACTAATAACGTCGCCGCCCTTGCCCGAGCTAAAGTCGTGCCAGATATTTTTGTCGGGGCTAACAATAAAGGATGGGGTTTTTTCGGTCTTAAAGGGGCTCAGGCCCTTAAAGCTCTTGCCGGTTTGCTTTAATGGCACGTAGCCGCTTATGACATCGACTATGTCGAGGCGCGATTTGACTTCATCTACATCGTTCATATATCTATTATAGTCTTATACCGCCGTTATAAAAGCAAACCCAAATAAAAATGTTCGGCTCAATGACTGAGCCGAACATTATAACTTAGCTGACTATCCTCTACCGTTCGAGTAAAGCACAGCGTGGGTGGGTACGGCTGCCTTGCCGTATTGGCCCCTAAGTCCGCGAATACGTGCATCACGAGCGTCGGCTAGTGATTCAACTTCGGCCCTACGACGGCTCTTATTCACGAAATTCTCTGCATCTTTCAAGTCTTTGGATCGAACAGACAGATGCATGTACTTACTCTTAGCGTAGTTATCATATACGGACGAGTATAGAATCGTCCTGATGTCGGCCAACTCACTGGCAGAATACTTATCACGCCTGTCCCATTGGTCAAGAAAGAGGTTAACAAAATCGAAGCATTGGCTGCTTAGGCCAGGCTCTGGTTTACCCTTCTTCACCTTTTCTTGACTAAGCGTAGTGAGGTGCCCAACTGCACCTTTAATATCCGCCCTAGAAAACCCTACGTCTCCTGACGATGGGTAGTTGGCCATAACTTTATTGGCCAGATAATCCTTTATGATGACCATCTCAACGGTGTTGTATTTAACCGTCTCAGGCCAATGAACTGCCCAGTTATCGAGGAATCCGGATATCACTCCCTCGGATTCAGAGGATAGCAACCAGCGTTTTCTATTCAATGACTTTCCTTTCTGGTACGGCGCCGTTTAGCGCGTTTTACAAGATTACTCCTTTATCGAGATTTTTTCAAGTCTGGACAGACAAGCAAACGCTGGCTACTGCCAGCGCCAGGTGTCTAGTATGTTTTTTGTGACCGTTTTATCGAATTCGTCTTGGTAGGTCGTAGTAATAGCAACAACCGTGACAGTTTTGCCATCTTGCTGGTAGTTTTTACCCACCAATAGCAATGCTGCTAGGGAGTAGGTTTTGCCATCAGTAGCTTTGTATATAACCTGTGTGGCATCGAGACCGTCGAGCTTGATGACATCTGTTGACAGTACTGTTACGGACGCACTAGATATTGCCAAGTATTCGTCGATCTTTTGGTAAGGTTCTGTCTTGGTATCTACCGCAATTGTACTAATTGCTTTTTGGCCAAATGTAGATGGGCCAAAGCTGCAGTTTTCGTCTGTTGGGACAGAGTTGGGTATAAAGATAGCAAAGCTATAGCACTGCTTAGTGATGGTGGTATAGCCTTCGGGGGGAGTGGCTGGGCCAGAGCCTGACGAAGGTGTTGGCGTTGGTGTTGGTGCTGAGTCTGGCGTTGGTGTAGGCGCTGGGGTCGACTTTTTGGCAATAACTGCGAAGTAATAAACTCCGCCGCCGACCAAGGCGAGGCCCAAAACAATGCCAAGGATAATAAATATCATTTTTTTACTCTTTTTGGGTGCCGGGCCAGGAGTGCCCATGGTATTCATTGCGGATACAGCAGCCCCCAAATTGGCGGCTCCCGGTAAAGCCTCTGGCTGGGCATAGCTCGGGGGCATTGGCTCAGGAGCTGGTGCTGGCATTGGCTCAGGAGCTGGTGCTGGCATTGGCTCAGGAGCTGGTGCTAGAATTGGCTCGGTGGCTGTTGCTGGCATTGGCTCAGGAGCTGGTGCTAGCATTGGCTCGGTGGCTGTTGCTGGCATTGGCTCGGCTGAGACACCAGGTGCCATCGAGCCATCATCCATAGCGCCTTCTATCGGCGTTACTGCGGCGTAGCTATCAGACATTGTTGGGTCCACCTGCGGCGGAGTTGGATTGGCAGGCAGAGGCATATCTAGAGTAGCAGATGGCTCTGGCGCGACAGTACTGTCAGGTGTGACTGGCATAAAGCTAGTGTCTGCAGGCGGGGCAAATGTCGGCTGATCTATTTGGCCTGCGCCCAAAGCATCATTCGGAGCTTGGGTACTGAGCATATCGGTATCGGCTTGGGCATCTTGTTGCCAGGCTGGGGCCGAATCCTGGGGGCTGGTTTGCGGTGAAAAAGTTGCCCCACCCTGCAATGACCCAGTCTGATTATCTGGCTGGCTGGCCGCATCGCCTAAGCCCGTATTGCCTGCAGCAGCAGCTTGACCATCGGTCGTAATTTGATCTATCGGAAAGTTATTGTCTTGGGGTTGCATGATTACTTTTTATTATAGCAAGATTTTATCAAAGAGCTAGTGCTTAGCTCATTTCTAATGTCAGGCACTTCGCACCACCGCCAGATTTACGAAACTCTAGTATGGAAGTTCCGATAACCTCAAAGCCGGCAGCTCGATACTTATTTAGCAAACTCTCCGATTCGTTACTAGCGACAATAGTTTTGCCATTACTCACGGCATTTAAGCCAAATCCTTTGGCCTCTTCGTGGGTGGCCTCGATAATATTTGGGATTGTCAATTTTAGCCTCTTTTGGCTTGCCTCATCAATCGCCGCTGGGTAATACGCCACCGTGTCATCAGATAATACCGTAAGCGAAGTGTCGAGGTGGTAAAAGTTTGGATCTACAATCTTCAGGCTGACAACTTCACAGTCGAAATACTCGCGCATTTCGGTAGCAGCTGCGGGGTCCGAACGAAAGCCATGCCCAGCCAAAATTTTATTTCCACACACCAAGTTATCTCCCCCACCTTCGAATAAATGCTCGGACAGCTTGGTATTTGTATATCCATTTTCGTGAAACCACTTTTCAAAATGAGCGGTCTCGGGCTGGCGTTGTGGGTATCGGAAGCTACTCAAAAGTATCTTGCCGTCTTTTATTAAGCAACAGTCGGTCGCAAAGACCATATCTGGCAAACCCTTAACAGGGTCAATTAGTTTTACATTCCAGCCCAGCTTGCGGGTATAGATACCATACAAATCCTGCCACTGCTTGGTGGCAATTACACTATCGACACTATTGTCGGTGTGCATCCAGGAGTTTATTTCGTACTCTATGCCAAAGTGAGTTGGCTCACACATTAGTATAGTTTTTGTCATCTTAGCAATTATAACAGCCCAGGCTTTATATATAAGAGTCTATCGGGCTATAATAGAGGCATGAAAAAGACAATCAAAAAAATTGTTCAGCCAATAATTCCAAAGTCGTTGATCAACTTTTTTCACTTCTCGGAGTCGATTGCTGCGGCCCAGAAATACCAGCACCCAAGCAACAAGATGATTGTGATTGGGTTGGTTGGTAGTAAGGGCAAAACCACGACTGCCAATATGCTGTGGTCGATTTTGAGTGCCGAAGGCCATAAGGTCGGGCTTATCGGTACCGCCAATATTCGCTTTGGCCAAAAGGAAGAGCTAAATCATTATCATATGACTATGCCGGGGGCCTTTGTGCTTCAAGGATTACTGGCAAAAATGTCGGCTATGCACTGTCAATATGTAGTTATGGAAGTGCCATCGGAGGGTCAAACCCAACACCGGCATGTTGGTATCAATTTTGATGTATTGATATTTACCAATGTCACCAATGAGCTAATGGCGGCCCATGGCTATAGTATCGACACCCTGCACAAGCACAACAAGCGTGTCTTTAAGCGGCTTAACCACTCTAAACGCAAAACTATCGGCTTGCAAAAGATTGCAAAGATAATTGTCGCCAACGCTGACAGTAAAGATGCGCCTGACTACCTGCTGTTTCAGGCTGACAAGAAAATTACTTTTGGTCGGTCCAAAGATGCCGATTTTAGAATCAGCAATATTGCTCAAATTCCAGATAAAATTAGTTTTGATGTTAATGGTGATAATTACACTACCAAAATACTCGGTAAAATAAACGCCATTAATGCAACCGGTGCTATCGCTACGGCTGTTGCGCTTGGTATTAGCGACAGATCTATCAAACAAGGACTGGCCAAGCTCCCCACCATCCCGGGCCGTATGGAAGTAATCGAGAGCAAGCAGCCCTTCGCTGTGGTGGTCGATTACGCCCATGAGCAAGCCAGCATGACCGCACTGATGGACAGTGCGCGCGATATGATACCCAAAGGTGCCAAGGTTATTACCCTTTTGGGTGCCGAGGGTGGCGGACGAGATAGTGCCAAACGCCCCGAAATGGGCGCAATCTGCGCCAAGGGCTCGGACATAATAATACTTAGTAATGTTGACCCCTACGATGACGATCCTGAAACAATCCTTGCTGATATCGCGGAGGGGGCGCTTGGGGCTGGTGCCGAAAAAAATAAGACTATGTTTATTGTCCCCGACCGCCGCGAAGGTATTCGTAAGGCCCTAGAGCTAGCTAGCAAAGACGACATAGTACTAATTACCGGCAAAGGTGCCGAACAGTCGATGGAAATTGGCGGCCAGTCGATAGCTTGGGATGACAGAAAAGTTGTCCGCGAAGAGCTGGCAAAATTAGTCGGTTAAGCTTTACTGCTACCCTCTAGATGTAAACAGTGCTGGGCACATCCCCACCATTGAGATAAAAAATAAAAAGATCAGCCCTTATTTGTCCTTACAATATGCCCAACGTGTGTACTTGGCACGTCATTAACACTCGTGGTTACGGTACGCCCTAATTACTAATTTTTCTAGCGATAATATCAAAAACATGCCAATGTTTTGGATTTCCATCCGCTGTTTTACCTTCAAATTCTTTTACGTCAAATAGTATCACATTCATATCGCCGAGCATCAATTGCGCTTCTTCTTTTGTAACAAAAGTCAGATTTTTATTCAGATGCCATTCATCACGATTTCCAAAAAATTGCCCACAAAAAATTCCATTTTTAACTAGAGATTTTTTTATACCTTCAAACACGCCAGTAAACTTACTGGAATGGATAAATGGCAATGAGTATATAGCCGCGGCTACGTCATACTCATTTTGAGGAAAATCAAAATCAGCAAAATCGGTGCGGAAAAATTTCAGCTCGTTTGATTTAATATTTTGAACAGAGTCCTCCACTGCTTTCTCTTTATCAATAATCGTTGTTTCAAAGCCCTGAGAAAGTAAATATTTAGTGTCTTTCAATGTACCTCCACCGCCAATATCTATTGCTTTATTTTTGACTTTAACATACTCCATGGCTTTAACGAGTAATGGAGCCGGAGGATAGCTCTTTGTATTCTCAAAATAATTTTCCCAATCAATTGATTTGTTATTCATGTAGATTATTATAACAAAAATTAAAAAAAATCCTACACAGTATACAATGATGTATACTGTGTAGGATAGCACTACGGTCACAGGTTACGTTGTGCAGCCCTGACAGGATGCGCATTTCGCGGAGTAAAGCTTCTCAGCGATGCGCTTAATTCGTTCCTGACGTGTCATTTCTATCACCTCCTTCTTTCTGGGATCGTGCGGGTTCATACGTACTGTATAAAAACCCTGAGCTGTAAACGCCTACTCGACGGATCAAGCTGATCGCGTCCATGAAGCATTACGAAGTTATCGAACCAGATTGCCTGACCAGCCTTGAGCTTAAAAGACAAAAATCTTTTCTCACTCCGTCGGATCAACAGTACCTCGTTGAAGCGTTTGATCGCGGTCACTTGGGAATCATTGAGCTTGTCTAGATTCACGAGGGCGAACGCTGGCAGCCAGTAAACGTGCGGTGGTCGACCTTCTTCTACGGTCAACAGCGGGAGCCGATCTTCACTGCGTGGCAAGGGTATCTGAACACTTTTCAAGTCCTCAACCTCTAGCAGAGAAAGCTCTCCCAGTATGTCACGAGTATCAATCAGCAGATTCTCTCCACCACCCAGATTATCCACCTCTTCACAAAACAAGCCCACAACGTTCGCTAGCGGATAATCTGTATGAAACGGAACCTCATCCGGTAAGTGGGAGTACCCGGTGTATTTTTCCACCGTTTCTTTGGGTTTGAGGAAAATTTCCCTGGTTTGAGTAACCTTGCCAAGTTCGTTACAAATTGCCAAGTAGTTTTCCCTGTCGCCGACATCGGCGATAACGTACCTGTTCAGATCGAGACAGCTACGGATATTCAATACGCTAGGTTTCATGATGCACCGCCTCACAGGGTTGATCGAAAAGTCTCGGTTTCTGAAGCTTGACGAGCACTTCGGCTGAGTATCTTACGGAATATTCTTCATACCACCTGATCATCGTGTCCTCGCCGACTACTTCGCAGATGTAGTTCAGTTGCAACTCAGTTTCTTCGCGACTGGGTGGTTGGAAGTCGGGTGCGCCCGGGGAATGATGAATGAAGGTCCCCAGATACTCCTTACAGAATTGCTCGTAGTCGCGCGTATGGAGGACGAAGGTGTGCCAATATTCATCGACAACCACCATCCCCGAATGGATGACCAGAATACGCGGGATGTCTTCGTGATTTTGCGAGCGATCTTGCTTCAGTCGGGCATTGAGCCATAACCACTTAAGTGCCTCTAAGGCGATTTCCTGCGCCTCGGGCAATGAGACCGCATACAATACTCTGAACTGGTTAAGTACTCGGTCGTTCTTATAGTTCAAGGCTTCCTCGAGACTACGCATGTTCACTCCTTCCTGGAGTTTATTGAGATTGTTAATGTACACTAAAAACACAGATTACCAGAAGGTGACCTTTTTATCAATGACGTGCCAAGTACACACGTTGGGCGCAATCTGCGCCAAGGGCTCGGACATAATAATACTTAGTAATGTTGACCCCTACGAAGACGATCCTGAAACAATCCTTGCTGATATCGCTGAGGGGGCGCTTGGGGCTGGTGCCGAAAAAAATAAGAGTATGTTTATTGTCCCCGACCGCCGCGAAGGTATTCGCAAAGCCTTGCAGTTGGCCCAAAAAGACGACTTGGTGCTAATTACCGGCAAGGGTGCCGAACAGTCGATGGAAATTGGCGGCCAGTCGATAGCTTGGGATGATAGAAAAGTTGTCCGCGAAGAGCTATTGAAGCTTTAAGTTTTTTTACTCAAATCTCTAACCGCGACCGGGCACAAGCCATTGTGCAACTTATCGCAAGCTTTGCAGCAAATAAATAGCTGGTGACAGTCTGGCTTGGCGCAGTCGATGTAGCGATCGCTAGATTTTTGACAGTGCGCGCATTGGCCCAGTACTTGCTGGCCACTCTCGGTATCGCCATTGGTTATCATGCGCTCATCAAACACAAAGTTTTTGCCCTTAAAGTACCCGTCAGGATAGTGCTCGAGGTACTTTGCTATTCCGCCTTCAAGCTGATAAACATCCGTAAAACCCTCCTCGGCAAGTAGTGCAGTGGCTTTTTCGCAGCGGATCCCCCCGGTGCAGTATGTAACGACTTTTTTGGTTTTATCGATCTTGAGGTTTTTGATTTTTTTGGGAAGCTCATAAAACTTGACCGTGTCTGGTTGTATCGCACCATCAAACCGCCCAACCTCGTATTCATAATTATTGCGCATATCCACCACCACCATATCTTCGCCCTTTTCAAATAGCCGATGCATTGCTTTAGGCGTTAGGTATTGGCCGGTTTTTTTCATATCGACTTTTTTGCCGAGGGTCACTATCTCGGGCCGATACTTGACTATCATTTTTGGAAAAGGCATTTTACCAGCCGGGGTACGCTTAAATGCGATGCCTCCAAAGCTCGGGTGGGCGTTCATATACTCGACATACTGCCTGAGCTCGGAGCGACTTCCGGCCACGGTACCATTAATTCCCTCTTCACTAATTAAAATACGGCCCTTCAAGCCGATGCCATTACAGACTAGCTTGTGCTGAGTGGTTTCGAACTTCGGGTCGCTGATATCTACGAATTTATAATAAAGTAGTACAAAAATGTTATTCGACATAATCCAAAGATTATAGCAATAAATAACTTTTATTTCCAGATAGACCCACTTGCTTTAGATATTGATATCTGGTAAAACTTATAACGATGCTTACGAATATTTCCAACTCAGAGGAGAGGCATGGCACTAGATTTACAGAACAGGCTGTTCGAACTACCGGATATCAAGCCACCCTGCAATTTCAGGAGGGCTCTACTCAAACTTAGCGGCGAAGCCCTCATGGGTAGCCAAGAATCTGGCGTCGATGCCGATGTCATCAGAAGATTCGCTCAAGAAATTGTGATTGCTCGTCAGGATCTCGATGTTGAGCTAGCAGTGGTAGTTGGCGGTGGTAACTTCTGGAGGGGCAAACAGCACCCCGAGATGGACCGTAACCAAGCAGATTTCGCTGGTATGCTCGCAACCGTAATCAACGGCTTGTGCCTGCAAGATCATCTCGAAAAGCTCAACCAGCCAACTCGAGTTATGTCGGCAATCAGTATGGAAAAGGTTGCCGAGCCCTACATTCGACGGCGTGCCATTAGGCACCTCGAAAAAGGTCGGGTTGTAATCTTGGCCGGAGGTACGGGCAACCCAACCTTCACTACCGATACTGCAGCTGCACTACGCTCGGTCGAAATCGAAGCCGAAGTACTGCTGATGGCCAAAAATGGTGTCGATGGAGTTTACTCTACCGACCCCAAAACTAACCCAGACGCAGTTCGCTACAAGGAGCTAAACTACCTTGATATTATCAATGATGATCTCAAAGTAATGGACCCCACGGCCGCAACCCATGCCATGGAAAACCATCTACCGATTGTTGTTTTCGATGGTTTGCGTGAAGGTGGCCTCGAGGAAGCCCTCGTCAACCCATATTCGGGAACCGTTATTAAATAGCTCTCTAAAAGAGCCTTACTAGTCGCTTGCAATTACTGCAGGCGATTATTTTATTAGATTCTGCTCTAGCTTGGTGCTGTAGAGGTTGTTCTCGATTAGCCAAGATTGAAAAGATTTGTCTAGTCCAAAAATTACTATCACACCGACAATAACAAGTACTATACCCAGACCTCTTTTGAATTTGCCATTAGGATCCTCAAGCCAATTGAGCTTTTTGATGAGTCGTTGTCCAAACATAGTGATTAGCAGTAAGACCAAGCAAAGCCCCAAAACGTAGGCTAGAATGTAGCTTAGCCCCGTGATGAAACTGGCCGGCAAAACAATCGAAAGTATCAGCAAGTACACTGGGCTGCAACTGCTAAAGACTGGGCCGAGGGCGGCGCCAACCAAAACTGCACCCCAAAATCCCTTCTTCTTGTAGCCTTGTCCAAGAGCGAGATTGGACTTTTTATAAATACCCAGCTTGGCTTCGATGGCGGTCCATAAATTTGGATAGAGCAAGCTAACACCAAATAAAATTACTATCAGCCCCGATATCAAACTCCATATCCAGGCAGGTATTCCCAGTAGCGCGGTGCTGGCTTTTAATAAAAAAGTAAATAGCACAATCGATATAAACAGCGAGCCAATTACAATGTACGGACGGTTTTTTTCTTTAGACGAGATTGAGCCGCCGACCACAACAGGTATTATCGGCAAGACGCAAGGCGACATAGTAGTCAGGACGCCGGCCAAAAAAGAAATCAGTAAAAAGCCAAGTGTCTCTGGCATTATTTAACGATCTGGTCATTAAGCTGGTCAATATTAGAGCTACCGGACCACTTCTTGATCAAATTTCCGTTAGCATCAACCTGCACAAAGGTGTGCTGGTAAGTCACACCATACTTCTGTTTTAAGGCAGTGTTTTTATCGTAATCGACACTGGCAATAGTTAGATTTTCGGGTATTTGTTGCTTAAGGAAATTGGCATTGGCTGCTTGGCAGGTCGAGCACCACTTGGCATTAAAAAATAACACTACCTGCCCATTTTCGGCTCTTGAGAGATCGGATGCCTCGTAGCTTTTATATACCCCTGCAGTCTGATTCGTGGCATTTTGTGAATCCTTTTTGGTCGGACTTGTAGAGGCTGGCGTGGTGCTATCTATGCTCTCTGATTTTGAATTTGCCATTAGGATTAAGAGAATAGCGATACCGGCCGCCAGAGATACTACCACTGCCAGCGCAATAAAAGCTATCTTTCTATTCTTATTGTTTTTACTCATTTTATTGCCTTTCATATTATTTATATGGATATATTATAAAATCTTTTTTAGCTCAGGGCTGTTGTGGTGATCGACACTGGCAATAGTTAGATTGTCAGGCACCTGTTGCTTAAGGAAATTGGCATTGGCTGCTTGGCATTAAAAAAAACACTAGCTACCCATTTTCGGCTCTTGAGAAATCGGATGCCCACTCAGTTTTCTACTCTTCTACGGGCTGGGGCATGGAATCTGGTGGATTTGGATTGGTAATGGTGGTGGTAGATATGTCTATCTCTTGTGAAGTTCCTGATTTTGTATTTGATGCCATACTGGAGTAGATGTAGATACCAACTGCCAAAACCGCTACCACTACCAGCACAATAAAGCCGATTTTGCTGTTCTTGTTATTTTTACTCATTGTATATTCACTCCTTTTTTAAATACTACTTACGCTTTCTCTTTCTGCTAATATATACCACAAAACCCACAATCGCAACAAAATAAATTCCGAGCACTAATAGTAGAGCCGAGTCGTTGAGCAGCGCAAAAAATGGCAAGATAAAAAATAGACCAAGCCCCATAATTAGCAGCCCAATAATTACATCACCAAATGCTCCGGCTTGGTAATCTTCGTGCGGGGTTTGGTAGGATTGGTTCTCATGCTTCTTTTTGTGTTCGTGCTTGGCGTGGCTGTTTTTGCTCATTTTATTGTCTTTCATATTATTTATTATTAATTATATTCTAACTCTTTTTTAGAATTAATTCTATCTTATCGAGTGCCTCTTGGGGCGAGTGAGTCTCCATTAGTTTGGCCCGAACTTGGGCCGAACCGTCGAAGCCACTAATATAGAGCTTGAAGAATTTCTTGAGTGGCTCAAACGATTTGCTATCTCCCCAAGTCTTTTGATAAAGGCCAATATGCTCTACTAGGATTCCTAGCATCTCGGGAAGGCTATGCTGTTTTTGAATTTCGTCGAATACAAATAAATTTTGAAATACTCCCCGACCAATCATAATTCCATCGACTCCAGTTTGTTTGGCTCTATCACTAGCCTCTGCTCTGGTGAGGACATCGCCATTACCGATTATGACGGTACTAGGCGAAATCTTATCGCGCAGTGCGACGGCCTTTGTTACTTCATCCCAATGTGCTGGTACTTTGCTCATTTCTTTTTTGGTGCGACCATGCACTATGATGGCATCGAGCTTTTGTTGCAATAAAAACCCAATCCAGTTTTCGGTATCGATAGTGTTAAACCCAATGCGTGTTTTAACACTAACTGGCACCTTACCACCGGCACCCTTAATCGTTGCGGCGATCACCTCGCTGGCTAGTTCGGGGTTTTGAATCATCGCACTGCAAGCACCTTTTTTGATCATATCTTTTACGGGACAGCCCATATTGATATCAATGCCGGCAAAGCCCATGGCGACCAAGTCTTGAGCCATAGTGAAATAGTTGTCAGCGTTAATACCCCAAATCTGTGCAATTACCGGGCCTTCGCTAGGATTCAAACGCAGCCGCGTCTTAATGGCTTCTTTGCCAGGGCTACAATAGCCGTCGGCATTGGCGAATTCGGTCATCATCAAATCAGCCGGCGCATGCTTGGCGACTATTTGTCTAAAAACCGTGTCCGTGACATCGTCCATCGGAGCCAATACGCAAAATGGCTGTTTAGATTTTTTAAGATTTTGCCAGATGTTATTCATATATTTTGGATTTAAAAATGAGAATGCTCGGAATATTTTTTTAGTATTAAGCTATGGACAATGGTCTTGTCGTCTCCATAGACCTTACTCTGGTGGGTAAAATGCTCTAGTAAGTCGTTATTGACCGGCTCATAAATAAACCCTCTCAGACCCTCAACGTTACGACATACCACCACCGCGTCAGCAGGCATAGTATCACAGATTTGACGCATGATTAGCGGCTTTGGTTTGGCTAGGGCTGCCACAACGATATGGGTATAACCCGAGTAATCATGCTCCGCCGCGTCACAATATCTGATGCTAATTGTCTTATCTAGCCCCAGCTCAGATATAATTTTGGTGGACAGAACAACAGCTTCGGGATTATTGTCTATAATTGTGATTTTACAGTTATTCTGTTTGCTATAAGCAATCGCTGTTTCGGGAAACGGCCCGCCACCAATAAATACAACTTTTGATTGGGGCGTAAAACCAGCTTCTAAGGATTCCTTTTTGGCGAACTGAAAGGTACGGCCAATGAATTGGTCCTTAAGAAAGTCTATTTTGCCAGAAACGATATCGAGGTAGGTGGATGTCTCCAGAAAAACCTCAAACAATTCATAGACGCGTCGAGTTTGGTGGGCTAAATTACGAAAGTGTGCAGTATCTAAAAGCTCCTTCGATAGTTCATTGTACTGACGATCACGAGCGATGTGCTCTAGCCGCTCTATGAGTGTGGTAAAGTCTTCACTCAAAAAAACCGCTGGAGACTTTTCAGCGGCACAGAGCTCGGCGGTGATTGCTTCGATGTCAGATTTAAAATTATTATAAAGGTTATTTTTCACCGAAATACCATAGCACAAAAATGCTTATAATTCTAGTCACATTCTGTCCGTAAAAGCGTTATAATAGTCTGTATGCCAGAAGAAAAACACAAGACTCCGCACAAGAATTCGAAAAAAGAGCAAGATAAGCCAGATTTTGTGTATGACCCCGAAAGCGACGAATTTCAGCAGTCTCGTGATGCACTGGCGCTGGAGCTTGACCCAATGAAAAGCAATTCTGATAACACCCTGCTAGACCCCAAGCTACTCCAAAAGAAAGCCAAGAGGAAAAAAAGAATCAAACGGACAATTATATTTACACTGCTATTTTTACTATTGCTGGGTGCCGGTGTATTTACATACCTAGCCATTAAGGCCGGTAAAATCAGCACCAATCCATTTAACCTCTCGAGTAAGCTCAAGGGCGAAGACGAAGGGCGCGTCAATATTATGCTGCTAGGAGTTGGCGACCCGGGACATGAAGGCGAAACTCTGGCTGATACCAATATGGTTGTTAGTATCGATACCAGAAACAACAAAGTTGCAATGATCAGTATCCCCCGCGACACCAGAGTATATATACCTGGCGAGGGCTACGCAAAAATCAACAATGCCCATGCTATTGGCGAGAATAAAACACCTCCCCAGGGTATTGAAATAGCCCAAAAAACTATCGAACAAACCTTGGATATACCAATACATTACTACGTACGAGCCAACTTCTCAGGCCTCAAGCAGGCCGTTGATGCCGTTGGCGGTATTGATATAGATGTCAAGGATGCTCTGTATGACCCCGAGTACCCCTGTGAAAAAAATGAGGACCGAAGCTGTGGTTTTAAAATTAGCGCTGGCCAAACTCAGATGGACGGCTCGACGGCACTAAAGTATGCCCGATGTCGCAAGGGTAACTGCGGCGATGATTTTGGTCGAGCCATGCGTCAGCAAGAAGTCCTGCAAGCTCTCCGCACCAAAGCTGCTAGCACAAAAACTCTATCTGACCCCAAAAAACTTAGTGGGCTTATTGAGGCTGCGGCCAATAACATCAAGACCAATATGAGCCTTTCTGAAATGCAGCGGGCTTACGAGATAAGCAAAAAAATAACGCCCGAAAACACCATCGACGCGGTGCTATCATTAAACCCCAACGGCTTCTTGAAGTCCGATCCTTCTAGCAGCGACTTGCTGCCGTCAGGTGGTAACTTTGATGAGATCAAAAAGTTCGTCAAGGATATCTTCATATTTGGTCCCATCTGGGCCGAGGATCCAAAAATAGTCTTGCAAAATGGAACCTCAATAGTTGGTATTGCCGGCAAACTAAATATTAAACTTATCAATTCTGGAGTGCCAATCACGGTCCTTGAAATCCAAAACTCCGATACCAGAGACTACACTACCAGCGAAATAATTGACTATACTGGTGGAAAAATGCCCAATACCATTAAGTACCTTGAGGACTTGCTGGGAGTAAAGTCTACTCAACTAGATAAGTCCAAAAGGCCTCCGTCGGGTGAAGACATTACTGTGATTCTAGGTACCGACTACGCCGATAAGATTACTCAAAATGGTACCAGCAATTAGCAGCACTAACTAAAATATAAAAATTATTGTATAATCATCTTAATTAACAAGGAGTTTTACAATGGATTTAGTATATTCACCATCCCGCAATTCAATGATCCTAAGAAGCGCTGTCAATATCCTATTTGGAGCGGTTATTATTCTGTTCCCAGGTATTAGTTTATTGGTAGTGGCAGTTGCCTTTGCGGTCAATTTGCTCGTGCTCGGTATGTTTATGATATTTGAACCAACCATTGATACCCAGAATAAACATGCCGTCCTGACTGTCATGTTGGGTATTTTGACGGTCGGCGCTGGAGTCTATGTACTGTCCCGACCGCTGGCAGGAATCGCCGTACTAAGCCTGCTCTTTGCCGCCTGGGCCCTGCTTTATGGCATCATCGATATAATGATCGGCTTGAGACTATCAGACGCAAAAAACAAAAGCAGCTGGGTATTTTTGTTGGCCGGGCTAA
Organism: Patescibacteria group bacterium; assembly: GCA_009691555.1. Lineage (GTDB taxonomy): Bacteria > Patescibacteriota > Saccharimonadia > CAILAD01 > BJGX01 > SICB01. Next base: position 26,443 of record SICB01000002.1, read on the forward strand.
TATCGATAATCTTTGCAATCTATTTGGCGTTTAATCCACTCGAGGGTGGCCTGACGCTGCTTTGGATAGTGGGTATTTACTCGATTGCAATTGGCTTGGTGCTGGCTTTTGAGACCGTTTCAGGAAAACCCAAGAGTAAGGCCACTAAGGTTGCCAGCTCGAGCAATAAGGGCAAAAAATAATGGACCAAACTAAGCTTCAGACCAAAGCGGCTGGAACTTTTAGCGACTACCTTTCTGGTATATTTGCCTGGATGTTCGCTGGGCTTTCGGCCAGTGGGCTGGTTGGATATTTAATCGCCAATAGTGGAGATAGCATTAAGGTGCTGTTTTTGAACCCAGTATCATTTTTTGTGCTAATTATTGCTCAGTTCGGACTAGTAATATTCTTGAGTGCGCGCATCACCAAGCTATCCGCCAATGCAGCCCGTGCGCTGTTTATGGCCTACGCCGTTAGCGTTGGGGCGACGCTATCGACGATATTCTTAGTCTATACATCGAGCTCCATAATGCGCGTCTTCTTTATTACTGGCAGTATGTTCTTGGTGATGGCAATTGTCGGATTCCTGACAAAAGTCGATCTCAGCAAGTTTGGCGCCCTGCTTATAATGGGCTTGGTTGGTATTATTATTGCTAGTGTTGTAAATATCTTTCTGGGCTCCGACTCGCTCCAAATGATAGTTTCGTATTTGGGTGTTGGTATTTTCTTGGGCCTAACAGCCTATGATGTTCAGAAAATCAAAAAACTATACGCCGAATTCGGAAGCGCCGGAAACCTTGCGATTTTGGGTGCTCTCAGCTTGTACCTAGATTTTTTGAATCTTTTTCTGTTTTTACTGAGAATCTTCGGGGTGAGCAAGGATTAAAGCAATTGGCTAAATAAAAAACTTGCATAATACATCAATAAAGCATTACAATTGAAGGTATTAAATTAAGGAGGAGTAATTATGGAGATCGCAGTTTTACCATCGAAGAACGCAATATTAATAAGAGCAGTCCTGAATATAGGTCTTGGAGCCATACTACTGATTTGGCCCGGAATCACACTATTGGTTTTGATCTATGCTTTTGCACTGAACATACTTCTAGTGGGGCTATCGACCCTTTTTGAGCCGTCTTACGACAAATCCGGCAAGGGTTCTGTAGTGCACGTCTTATTGGGCATCGTCGGGATTGTAGCTGGCATATACCTAGTCGCAAGACCAGAGCTAACAGCCGAAATAATCGCCCTACTGCTAGCCATGTGGGCTATAATTTTTGGTATCGTTGATATCTATCTTGGCTTCACAACTACAGATGGCGGCGGCAACTTGCTATTTGTCTTGGTAGGTGTCGTTTCGGTAATATTTGGTATCTATGTACTAAATAGCCCGCTACAGACAATTCTAGACCTTGTGTATGTAATTGGTATCTACTCTCTAATTGTTGGTATAGTCCTGGGTATTGCAGGCCTTATCTTCTACCCAAAAACTAAGTCCAAATAATTTCTTATGGCCGATAGTTTAAAAACAAAAAAGCCGCACGCTGGCTGGAACAGAGTAGTCTTAGTTATACTAACGACTACTCTTGTTTTGGTCAGTTTTGCGACTGTCCTGAGAGACAACTTCACTACCGGCGCAAAGAGTTATTTATTTTTAAAGGAATCGCGCGCCTTTGATAACATCGCACAAATTGCCAAAAATGATATTAGCAATAACTTGCCTGATAACATTAAAAACAACTTTATCAAACGAGCAATCATCACAAAGATCATGGATATTATAATAACTCCAGAAAATGTATCCAAGGTCGCCGAGCCAGCCATCATTAGACTTTATAAGCTATCCGGCAAGGCTACAAAAATTGCCGACAAGCAGATTGTATTCGACACCACAGTCTTTAAGTCGCAGGCCAAAGACTATCTGCCAGCGGTAGGCCTACCACAAGGACTAGCCGATACTACCTCTGATTTTGTAAACTCTATACCCAATACAATCACAATCCTAGATGTCGAAAATAACCCAAATTCTCCTTTGGCAATACTAGTAAAGCTACAATCGGCTTTTAGGGCCATCTCTACCGTTACGAGCGCTCTATGGTTGGCCGTAGTAGTCAGTATACTAGCTGCATTGCTACTAAATGTTAAAAACCTACGCAGGCTCCTCAAAACATACTATTTGGCTTTTGGTATTTCCGCCGGATTGGTGCTTGGGTTGTCATATGGTGGTCCTGCAATCACAGCTTCCCTGCTACCAGCAACGACACCCACTAACGCCCTAGTCAATAACCTAGTCAATAACTTCTGCCTGATGACTCAGGGCTACGGCTGGATACTTTTATCAATCGCAGCTGCCACTCTCGCCATTAGTTGGCTCACAAAAACCACTAAAGCCAAGCAGCTCATCGCGACTGCCCAGCAAAAAACAGCGGCTCTTATAAAAAAGACTTTTTCCTAAACAGCAGTCCTAGATACCTAAATCTGAGAAGTTGTCGACATAGAGATTCAGGTCGTCTAGAAGAGGCTGAATGCTTTCGGTAAAGTTAGCGTTTGACTCGGTAGTGTATGTTTGTCCATTATTGAGCGTGATGCTAATGGTATAACTAGGGCCGCCAAGCGGTCCTAGCTGTGAAGGTTGCTTATTGGCGAGCACCTTGTCGATAACGGAATAGGTGTAAATGTCTTTTTGGATTGTACCAAACTTATCGGCCTGAAGGTTACAAGCTGTAGATGTGACCTCGTTTGAGATAGTCTTGGTAACTGTAATGCTACAGCTCGTGCTAGTTAGCTCAAATACCGAAGTCTGCTGAAACTCAGGCGATACTGGGCCTGAGTTGGTGGTTATGGTGATAGACCGCAGTTTGTGCGAAAAGCTGTTTTGGGCAATTAATAATATCCCGACTAGTAGGGCGACGAATATAAGTATTCCGGCGATAAGTTTTTTGGCTGCTGAATTATTGTTTGGCATTGTTTTCTCCTTTTTTATATCATAGCACCTTTCAAAAATAGTAAAATAGTACATTTATCTGTATCATTAAATTATATAAGGAGGACTAATGAAAAAATTAAGCATTATAAACATCTGTGTTTCGCTACTGTTTTTAGCTATTGCCGTAATCGTACTAATCGACCTGCTGGGGCTCCTTGACTCCTCGGTGATAATTTCTGAGTACTGGCCTGTGCTACTGGTTTTCATTGGACTATTTACGATATCTCCATCTAGGGCTAAGGGTAATGGTTTTTCGTTCGGTATTATGACTCTAGGGCTAATTTTTATGCTCCGAAACCTAGGCGTATTCAGTACACAAACAGGCAAAGTGATGCTTGTAATACTGCTAGCCTTGTGTGGTTTAGTAGTTCTGATATTCGCAACTTCCAAGAGTGCCGATAGCACCAAACAAGACAAAAAAGATCTTTATTTTTAATCTTTAGTAATTGGCTGGCGAATAATTGTTCTTAGCCGGCCAGTCTTGGTGCGTGTTGGGTCGCTTAGATATATACTATGGAGTCTCAGGGCGGGCTTAAAGCCTTTTTTATCTAAAAAGGCATTCAGCTTATCGGTAGCTTTTTGTTCATTCTTAAGCAACCCTGTGTGTAATACCTGTACGGAAGTTTTTTCTTGTAGCGACGCAATGTGTAGCTCGGCGTGGCGTTCGCTGGCCTGAGTCTCTGGTATCTGAGACCTAGCAATATTAACAATGTTTTGAGTAATAAAGCCTGGTACCACAATAAAAGCTTCCCAGAGAATATTATCTTTTTGGCTAGTATCAAGTTTTGCGCCGTTTTTCATGCTCCACATCACTTCAACTGCAGCGACATTAAAATCGATATATCCCTCTGGGTTGATATTCTTCCTAGGCAAAAACTTAATTGCGTGTGCCATAGAGTATAGTGCCGCGACAGAGTCTTTGAATCTGGGGCCCTGGGGGTCCCCCTCGCCGTTGATTGCCAAAACCCTCATCAGGGGAACTTCGACAATAGTCGGCTTATCTTTGCTAGCAAAATACAAACTAGGGTATATCTTGGAGATATCGAATTTTTCAGATTCCATAGCTACCCGCAAAATAAATTACTACTAGGCTAACAATAGCAATCAAGATCCAAAATGAGTTAAGAAAAACCAGGTGCTGACTTTTTCTCTGCCAACCGAAGAACACTAATCCGACTGCACCAAGTAGATTAATCAGATGGTAGATAGCCGAATCGGAACTAACAATTTTAAGAACAAGCAATAGATAGGCCAATATAAATACTAGTACTGAAATCCAGCCTACTATATCTATAATGATATTCTTTTTTTTCTGGGCTTTGTTCATAGCTTCATCTCTTCAAAAGCCCAGCTCAAGACACTTAGCATCTCCTGATAGTTGATCTTGGCGTCAGGACAATAGAGATACAAGACATTATCGACCACTTCGATGTTGATCTCAAAATCAAGGCCGTAGATTTTTTCCATAAAGTTTGGTGCCAACAGCTCAAAACTAGTTGCTCGGTCTGGTTTCGCGGCCCAGACTGCAAACTTCTTATTGAAGGCGTTGCCTTCGGTGTTTATTTTGGTCAAACCCGAGCGCTTTGGTTTGAAACGGTACCAGCTCTTTTCTGTGACCAAAATATCGTCGTAGCGTTTGGGCAAAATCGCCTGCGCAACTGTCATAGCCTTGATGCCAGAGCCTGCCCTAGGCTCATAGCTATAAAACTCTACCACAACATTTTTATAATACCCCACTACGTGGTTATTGATATCAGCTTGCCCGAAGCCGGCGGGTCCAAATATGGCTCCCCTGGTTGGCATCATCAGCCATCCAAAATCTGGGTCGTAGTAAAATCCGTTAGACTTGGCAAAGTCTGCTATACCACTATCAAATTTCGATGCGTCGGCGGTGGATTGGTCGATGCCATCCAATACATAGCCATGGCTGGCTTTAGTAAAGTGCCAAGTTTCTGAAAATACCGAATTGTCGACAAACAAATCCTTGCCTGCTTTGGTATCGACCAGCCTGTCTTTTGCCGATGCTACAAAATATATTGCAAAGACGGCGCTATAATCATCTTGCTTAAATATAAGGGCGTTCGATATTTTGGTATCCTCCATGATATTTTGGCGCTGGTAGTTATTGAGGATATTGAGCTCTAGAGTCATTTTTTTGAAGTACTCTTCTGAGAGTATTTCTTTCATACCTTTCAGGTCGGAGCCAGACCAAGAATTCTGGAACTTCATAAATATTTCTTTGGCAGCTGTGGCCAGCTTTTTTTCTTCTGGAGTAGCGTCTTTGCTTGAAAAGGGGTCAATAAAACCTGCCGGTTTGGCACCAACTGCTCTGCTTTGATCTACATACTTTTTAGCTATATATCTGTAAATCAAGAATATAGCAAAAAATATCAATGCCGGCCATACTAAATATGAATCATTCTGGTCCGAACCTGAAGTGCCTCCAACATAGCCGCCCGAACTGCTGGTGCCACTCGAGGACCCTCCGCCTCCGCCGCCGCCGCCCGAAGAAGACCCGCCGCCGCCGCCTCTTGCTAACAAATGGGTATTGTTATTAAATAGCTCATATTCATTCATAGCCTTATTGTAGCAATATAAAGATAGACTGTGCTAGCTATTGGCAATATTGCAAGGTTTTTAAAATGCAAAAACTCAATGGCAGACATTTAGGTTGCGCTTATGCAGGTACTGCTGGTGGTACTCTTCGGCCTTCCAAAAAGTCTTTGCCTCAACTAGCTGGGTTGCAATAGGGTCTTGGTACTGATCAGCAGCTTCAAGCTCCCTGATTTTTTTCTCGGCGGCTGCTTGCTGCTTTTGGCCATGATAAAAAATCGCGCTACGGTAGCTATCGCCAATGTCGGGCCCTTGCCTGTTCACCTGAGTGGGATCGTGATTTTCAAAAAATATATCCAAAAGCTCCATGTAGCTAACTTTTTTTGGGTCAAACTCTATCTGCACTGTCTCGGCGTGGCCAGTGGTGTGCGAGCAAACCTGCTCGTAGCTTGGGTTGTCAGTGTGCCCGCCCTCGTAGCCAACCTTGGTATCGATAACGCCTGGTGTTTTTCTGAACACCTCCTCGACGCCCCAAAAACAACCTCCCCCAAAATCCGCTAATTCACTACTTGTTTGTGCTTTTGCCATAATTATTTCCTTACCATTATCTTATTTAGTGCTAACTCTACGGAGTCGTGGCGTACTTTTGTGCAATCACTTCCCAGACCTTGATGTCTGCCCCGCTAGGTTTGCCGTAGCCGTCTTTGGCGGTCTGAACCACAACATCGGCGACCCGCTCAGCTGGCATGCCATGAAAATCGGTCATTTCGGTCGATGTCATTGTGGGGCTAACAGAATATACATTCAAACTGGGCGTCTCGATAGCCAGGACCTCGGTAAAACCCCTGACGCCGTACTTACTAGCGCAATAAACACTCAAATCTACCACCGGGTGCGAGGCCGAGCCGGCTGTGATATTAATGATGGTGTCTTTGATATGCGG
>SICB01000033.1 GCA_009691555.1 Patescibacteria group bacterium
ATTATGAACCCATACCGGAGTGCCAATACTGGCCCAGCCATACAAAAATGCCGCCGAGGCCTTGGGCATATTGACACAACCGTGGCTGCCGCCGTAGTAGTAATCTTGCCCCCCAAAAGTGCTGCGCCAGTCGGCGTCGTGCAAGCCGTAGCCTCCATAGAACGGCATCCAATAATCAACATAAACATTGTAGTCCCAGCCATAAGGACGCCCATTGAGATAGCGAGCGGTTTCTTTGGCATAGATGCTAAATAGCCCCGTCACTGTCGGAAAGCCGGCGCCGGTAGCCCCACTGGTAATGGGGGTCGAGAATATCACTTGGTTGTCTTGATAAGCCCAGAGGCGCTGGCTGGACAGATTGATCTCAATATAACGACCATACTCCAGGCTAACCGAGCTATTGGTTTCGGTCTTAAAGGCGATTGGTTGGGTCTGTAGGTTTATTGAGACACTCTTGGATTCTATGGCGGCCATAATTGCATCGGCTGCGCTGCCTTGGAGTATCGCGCTGCCGTTTTGGCCTTCCTGCTCGACCGAACTGGCGCCATTGCGGATATTAACCTTTTTGTTCTTGGGTGCGACATTGACTTGGTTGGCAACCGACTGCAAGTAGCCCAAAATCTGCTCACGCGAGATATATACCCCCAGAGCAACCGTACCATCAGCATTGGTGGCATGCCGAAACTCCAGCCAGCGACCTATCGTAGCTCGGTCGGGTATAAACTGCCGGCCTTCGTAATTTAAGACCACCGTGCGCGATAGTATTGCTTCGGCCTGTTGTTTAGCATTTCCAGCGTCGGCGGCTAAAAATGGCGCCTTCACCGAAACTGGCGAAAGCTTGAGGTTCTTATCCTTACCGTCGGCAATCGAACTTCGAATGGTGCTATCGAGAAGCTTTTGGTCGACCCTAAACCCATCCTTGTCTGGCACTACCGTTAGCTGCCCATCGACAACAGCTAGCGTGGCGTTAATGGGGTCAATTCCAACAGCCGCTATGACCTTGGAGGTAAATTTTTTGAGCTCATCGCGGTTGATACTATAAGAGTAGCCCATTTGCCCATGCTTGTTGGCATCAAAAAATCCCATAATTGGTAGCGGGCTTGTGTGCCCAACACCATAAGCTAGCTTTAGTGTTTCGTCGAGCTCGTACTGTGCGCCAAGATCCTTGCTGGTTGCCAAAAATTTCTGGTCGCCGACCTCTACCGTAAAATTCCGCTGGCGACGCATATCCGAGAGTATTTGTCGGGCTTGCTGTTGTGTCTTAAAGCTGAGGTCCTTGCCAGCCACCGAGACACCCGGAAACATCACACCGATTGTCAGGGCGCTAACTAACAGATTCGAAAACATAAAAACAATCATAATCCCCAAAAAAACAAACCAAATCCGAGATTTTAGAGCTGGTTTCTGGCCAGATTTAGATAACCTCTTTGGTAGGCTCAAAAAATGCGAATAAGGTTGATTGCCCATATGCTTATTATTATAGCGAGATTACTAGCTGTTGGCTATAATAATTTTGCTTTTAGCTTGGTGGTAATTAGCTTGGTACTTCGTGTTAGCTGCTGCGAAATCTCGTCTGAGGTTGGGTTTGGCCCGAGGTCTATTCCGATTGTTATTGTCAGGCGTTTTTTTGAGCTATTTTTTAGTTCATCATTCTGGTACTCGCTCTTATACTGTACCGAGAAAAGCCCTGCGGCTAAGATTATTTTAATGCTCTGATATAGTACGCTCTCGTCTAGTTCCAAGGTAATGTCTCGATAAACTATTTGGTAGCTCGGAATAGCCCGAAGGATGGGCTGGTTGGCTTGCTCAATCAGTTTGTCGATATTAATACTCGCAAAAGATAGCTCCTTGGCTATAGCAAACTTTTTTAGAATAGCAGGGAAGAGCTGGCCGAAATGTCCGAACCCACCTACTAGCGAGCCGGCGCGGTTACGAATATAGATATTGCTTGTGATCCGCGAGACCTCAATGTCGTGGCGATACCAGCCAAAGACACTGTCTATAACTCCCTTTAGTCTGGCTAGGCTCTGCTCATTCCAAATGGTAATACCAAGCACCCACTTCTCTGTCAGCTCTGTCGTGGCCTGCTCGTACACCCGGCTGATTTCAAATATACCGTCGTGTTCGCTGCTTTGATTGGAGCTTGCCGCCCTGAGGTGGCTGCTCATAATCCCGGTGCGCAGGTAATCTTGCTCGCTGCTGAGCGGGTTTTCGATTTGGAGGTGTTTGGTTTTATCGTCGAGAGCATTTTTGATATCAGACTTAGATACAAACGAATAAGTCATTACTTCAATTAGCCCTAGTGCTGCGAGTTTTTCTCGAAGCTCCATCAGCTGGGGCAGCAGCTGGTGGTCGGTGGTATTGGTGAGCTGAATTGTCGGTAAGCTGGCAGGCAAATTTTCGTAGCCCAATCCTTTGGCAATTTCTTCGATTATATCGGCTTCAATAACAACATCCCTGCGCCACCAAGGCACATCGACCGATATGATGTGGTTAAAATTTTCGGCGTAGCGACGGGCCCCCAGATACTGCGGGGACTTGGTGAAGTGTGTTATCGGCAGCACTTTGGGTGAGCCCAATAAGCCTTGGGCCTTGCTCTTACCGATGTATATTCCGGCCTGCTGCGGATTGTTTTTAGACTTTTTAGCTGTTGAGGCAGATAAAAACAGTACATCACCCGGCTTTAGGCTAGCCTCTGGCACCTCCATACCTGAGCTGAATTGCTGCTTTAGGGCTGGTTCGAGCATAATGCCGGCCTTCGAATATAGCTCTCTGATGGTAGCGGCATCTGAGTTATCGGTCCCGAGCTGCAGACTGCCAAGTGCCTTGAGCTCCTTACTAATCGAGAAATGGCTGGGGTCAAAGCCGCGCTTGTCTAGTAGTGCCGTCACTTCTTTCTCATCAAGCTTAATACCCAAAAACTTCTCGGCGTATCTAATTCGAACACCTAATTTGGTGTTCTGGGACTGGTCGAATAGTTGCTGAGTAGGGAAGTCAATTACTTCGGCCAAGCAGATGTCTTTGAGCAAACCAATAATGCGGGCGGTTGCAATTTTGGCAAGGGAAGCAGGGAGGCCCCTTTCGAACCTTGACGATGCTTCGGTCCTGATGCCGTGCCGCAAAGCCGAACGCCGAACGGTGGTTTTATCAAAATCAGCAACCTCAAGCCAAATTTCAGTACTCGAAGGGTCTGTTTCGGTACTTTTACCACCCATCACTCCTGCTAAACCGATTGGGCCAGAGTTATCCACAATGACCAAATCCTGGCTGCTAAGCTCAATGTCCTTGCCATCGAGGGTAGTGAGCATTTCTTTGGAGCCAGCAAAGCGCACACCGAACTTGCCGCTGATTTTACCCGCGTCATAGGCGTGCGACGGTTGGCCATACTCAAGCATCACGAAGTTTGTAATGTCTACAACGGCACTAATTGACCTAAGGCCAGCCGAGAGTAAGTTATCCACAAGCCACCGAGGGCTGGCACTGTTCGGTTCGAGTTTGAGGTGTGTCAAATAAAAGGCTTGGCACTGCCCGTCTTTCTTGACTTTCACGGCTTCTCTGTCTTGATAGGTTATTTCGTCTATATCAGGTTCGACCAAGCTATTATCGGCTTGAGTCGCCGAAATCTCACGGGCCAGACCAATATACGATAAGTAGTCCCAGCGGTTCGAAGGTGTCTTAATGTCTATGATATCACTGGTATTTGCTATGTCGCACAATGACTGCCCAAGGGGTAGGCTAGGGTCTTGCTCTACAATCCCATCATGATCCTTACCCCAGCCAAGTTCGCGTTCCGAACAAAGCATTCCGTGAGATTTTTCACCGCGTATCTCGGCATCGCTTATCTCATCGCCGCTCGGTAAGATCGTTCCTGCCTGAGCCAAGACCACTACCATATCGGCGCGGATATTAGGAGCTCCGCAAACTATATCGACCATCCCATGACCAGTATCCACCTTAGCGAGCTTGAGCCTGTCGGCATTGGGGTGAGGCTTGGTTTCTACTACCTTGGCTACGATTATTTTGGGGTCGAGCTTCTTTGCATACAAGATTTCTTCAACTTCAACTTCGGTACTTTCTAAGGCCTCAGCCATCTGTTCGGTATTTAAGTGCTTTTTCAAATAGCTATTTATAAGTTTGACGCTTATTTTCATCTAAAATTGCTCCAGAAATTCAATTTTTGGTCGCCATAATTGCCTTAGGTCGCTGATGTTGTACTTGATGGCAGCAATCCGCTCAACTCCCCACCCGAAGGCGAAACCAGAGTACTTGTTGGGGTCAATGCCGCCCCTCATTAGTACTTCGGGGTGCACCATGCCTGCTCCGCCCAGCTCGAGCCATTTGCCTTGATACTTAGCATCAACCTCTACCGAAGGTTCGGTGTAAGGAAAATAGCTGGCCCTAAACCTAATTTCGGTACTATCGCCGAGTTGTCTTTTGACAACCTGCAGTAGGGTTCCTTTGAGGTCGGACATGCTCACACCCTCCCCGACTACCAGGCCTTCGATCTGATTAAACGACCAAGAGTGGGTGGCATCTTCGTTTTCGTTACGGAAGACCTTGCCCGGAACAAGAATCTTAAAGGGAGGCTTATTGGCCTGCATAAACCTAACCTGCATACCAGAAGTGTGGGTTCTGGGCAGAAGCTTTTGTTTGCTGTCCTTGATATAAAAAGTGTCTTGCATCTCTCGGGCGGGATGAACTTCGGGCATATTGAGAGCTTCAAAATTGTACCAGTCTGTCTCGATTTCTGGACTATCAACAATAGCAAAGCCGAGCTCGGTGAATATCTGATAGCTTTCTTTTAGCACCAAGCTAGATGGGTGCAAATGCCCTACTCGCGAGCGCAAACTAAGGCTCCTGCCGGGGCTACTAATATCAAAGGGTGCGTATTGATGGTCGGCTTCGCTCTTATCTAGCCTGTCCTGGGTAGCTTGAATAATATCCGTGACTGAAGTTTTGAGTGTATTTAATTGCTTGCCGAGCTTCGCTCTATCGTCCCCCTGGAGGAGTGACAGTTTGGCCATTTCGGAGGCAATAAAGCTCTTTTTGCCCAAGTACTTCGATTTGAGCAGCACCAAATCGTTGGTATTCGCTACCCTGGCTGCGTCCTTTTTGAGCTCAGCTATAGCCTTATTGGAATCCATAGCTCAAGCGACCTTCTTTCTGGTTCTAAAAAACACCTCTACAACTATTACGATCAGCGCAAATAGCAAAATATCTCGCCAGCTCAAACTGCGCAAACTAGACAGAGCCAAAAGACCAACAATGCTAAAGCCCAGCAGCGAGCCAAAGCGCAAGCTGCTTCTGAATAACACAAGCTGGTCGTCTTTATTTTTGAGATTTCTGGACTTTAATTTGAAAGATATAATCGTTATCAAAGAAGACACCATCGCTAAGGCATTGATAAACCAAAAAGTAACGCCAGCAGGCCCGAGCTTGGTGGGGTTGGTAGTAAATAGTGACAGCACCAATACAGCGGCCGTAATAATTAAGACTGCCGATATAGCTACCAAATAGACTGTTGCACGCTTTTTCATAAGATATAACATATTATCGCACAGCTGGTTTTTATAGTACAGAGCACCATAAACTTCATGAGGTAATTGAATAAAATATTAATTAGAGTGAACACATTTATTCTGGAGCTACTTTTCGTACCCCTACTGAACACTATATTTATCAAAAGTAATTGAACAATTTATTTTTAATTCAGACATGTTGGTAGTAGGGCCTAGTAGTTGCCTGTTAGGGCCTTAATGGTCAGTAACTAGCTGTGGATAACTCGATTTTTTTTTACCAAGGCCTACTAAGTGGCAAATATAAGCTATTGTTGTAGTTACTACATTGTTTGGATACAGGTAGTTATATAACTTCCCTAGTTTGTTGTAATTAAAGCAGTAACTTGGCTTATTTGATAGTATTTGGCTTGTTTTAACAGCCAATGCTTACTATTGACCATGTTGATCGTGAATTACGAGGTTTTTTGCAACCCCACACCAGGTGGCTGCACAGTAAGAGGTCTTTAAAGCGCACCGAT
>SICB01000034.1 GCA_009691555.1 Patescibacteria group bacterium
CTTTTTACATTTGTGGTTTTTTCGGTATTATTCGGGCAGTCTTCGGCGTCGGTCCGAAATGTAGCCTTTGCAGAGGGCAAGACCTTGCTCACGATATATTCTGATGGTCAAAAGAAGACCATCGCTACCGACGCCAAAACAATCGGCGAAGCTCTAGCGCAAAACGGCATCAAGCTCGATAAGGGCGATGTTGTCGAGCCTTCAGCAGATACCGCTATCGACCAAGCCTTTTATAATGCCAATATCTACCGTGCTTATCCGTCGCTAATTATCGATGGCGCCACCAAGACCACAGTTATGAGCGGCTACCGCAGTGCCCGGCAGGTTGTGGAGTCCTCCAGTGTCAAGCTCCACAGTGAAGACAAAGTATCCATCGACAGGAGCGACAATTTTGTGGTCGATGGCGTTATTGGCCAGCGTATTATGATTGATAGAGCCACACCGGTGGAGGTCACAATCGGTACTAAGACTTTTCAGATGCGCACCTGGAAGCCAACCGTTGGCGAGCTCTTGAGCGAAAAAGGGATTCAAATTATGCCCAACGATATCCTCAGTGTCGATGCCAAATCCCCAATTACAAAAAATATGAAAATCGTCATCAATCGCTTGAGCCAAGACATTATTCAAGTGACCGAAACTATCGAGCCCGAAACACAGTATAAAAATGACCCCAACCAACCAACTAGCTATCAAAAAGTCGAAAGCCAAGGAGTAGCTGGTAAAAAGTTAGTTAGCTATATTATTAGTCAGCAAAACGGAGTTGAGCTGAGCCGCCAGGCGATTGATACGAAAATCCTCGAGCCAGCAGTACCAAAGGTAGTTATTAGGGGGACTAGTTCTGATAGCGATGAGTATAGCGCCAAGATGTTTATTTATTATCGTGAGAGCAAAAATAATCCAAGCTCAGTTGCCGCAAATGGTGCTTGCGGACTCGGTCAAGCTTTGCCGTGCAGCAAGATGCCCTGTGCTCTTGGCGACTATGCCTGCCAGGATAAATTCTTTACAGGCTACATGCAAAGCCGGTACGGAACCTGGGAAAAAGCCAAGACCTTCTGGCTCAGCCACAATTGGTGGTAGTAAAACGCTCTTTATAAAGACGCCCAAAACCCGCACTCTACCGGAGGGCTACCAATCTCGCCAGATTACATCTACAATAGACCGAAGTGAGAGAATTATTTACACACAACAAAGACTGGCCCTACCATGTTTCCTCAGGTGCGGTGGTGTTTAGTGCTGATAGCTCCAAGCTAGCGGTACTATATCGCGGTGCCGATAAACTCGAATCAGAGGGCTGGCATTTGCCCAAGGGTACCATCGAAAACGGCGAGTCTATTGAGCGGGCTGCAATCCGCGAAGTTCTAGAGGAAGCTGGCCTAGATATTGAAATCGTTGGCTACCTGGGTGCCATTAGCCGAGAGTACGATAGCCCGACCGACGGCGAGCTGGTTATTAAGACCATTCATTATTTTATTGGTCGGCTAATTCGAGACACCAATACAATCGATAACGAGCACGATAGGGTAGATTGGCTGACACCAGCAGAAGCGATCAAAAAGACTTCATTACAGCCTAAAAAAGAAGACGAAATCATCAAAAGAGCACTACTTTATCAGGAAAAGTTTTTATGAAAGCCAAGAAAAGTTTTGGTCAAAACTGGCTTAAGGACGATACCACAATCGAAAAAATTGTTGAAGTTGCCAATATCAGCGACCAAGACACCATCCTTGAAGTTGGCCCGGGCTTAGGGGCACTAACTCGCCAACTAATTAAAACCAAGGCCAAAATTGTGGCGGTCGAAGCCGATACCGAGCTAATACCGCGCTTGCAGAGGATGTTTCAAGATTCGAGCAACTTTCAACTCGAGCAAGCCGATATTCTCAAGTACAACCACAGTCTGTTGCCAGGCGGATACAAAATAGTTGCCAACATCCCGTACTACCTTACATCCAAACTCATTAGGACTTTTTTGGAGTCCGATAACCCACCCAGCGAAATGGTCTTGATGGTCCAAAAGGAAGTCGCCGAGCGCATTGTCGCCGAGCCTGGTGCGATGTCGGTGCTATCGTTTTCGGTGCAGTACTATGCCCGGGCTGAAGTCATTATGGCCGTCTCGCGTGAGCTTTTTGAGCCAGTACCAAAGGTCGACTCGGCTGTTATTAGAATTGTACTTTTGCCCCAGCCGCTTTTTGAAGCCGATGGCAAAAAACTTTTTAGGCTGGTCAAGGCCGGCTTTGGCGAAAAGCGCAAAATGCTTCGCAATAGCCTCTCGGGAGGGCTTAATATATCGGCCGACCGCGCTGACCAGCTTTTGTTGGCAGCTGGTATTGCTTCTACGGCCCGCGCCCAAGAGCTCGCCATGAGTGATTGGAGCAAACTGCTTGAGTCGGCAATTGCACTAGAGCTTATCTAAAATACTTAATAATTTAGCGCTTATGCTAAAATATAAGGTATGCGTTTGATGCAAAAAATAAAACGGCCAATCAAGTCACTGTTTTTGGTGCTACTAGGCATTATTCTAATCGCCGTAGCATTTTATCCGCAATCGTCGCGGGCTAATAATAACTTTTCGTACAATATCGATGTCAATTACTATGTAGCACCTGTCGGCCCGACCTTTGTGAAAGAAACCTATAACATCGTCAATAATACCTCGACGCAGTACCTCGATAGCATCAAACTCTCGACGCCATCCGAAACCACCGCCAACATCAAGGTCTATTATACCGACGGCGGTAGCATTCCTTTTACCACCCAACGCATTAGCCAAGATGCGGCTGGCTTCAAGTACACTTATACTCAGATTCAGATCAATTTTAATAGAGCCAACTATGGCAGTAACCTCAAATGGGGCTTTGTGGTGGAGTATTCGGTATCGGATTTGGTCGAAAACAAGGGCCGCGCCAATATCGTTTATATCCCAGGCATATCATCCAGTAGCACCGAAAACTATCAGGTAAGCTTGACCGTTCCGGGCGACTACGGCAGCGTTCATGGCTTTGGTGTAAACCCCAAGCAGTCCACTAACAGCAACGGCACCAAGACCTACTCTTTTGACCAAAAGGATCTTGTCAACAATTCGGTCCAGCTGCTATTTGGCGACTCCACGACCTACAAGGTCAATTTTGTCTATCCATTACAAAACACCTCGAGCTTGCCACAGAATATCGACATTACGCTCCCACCAAGCACCGCATCCCAGACAGTTTTTATTCAAAACATCAACCCCAAGCCCAGCTCAACTCGAGTCGATACCGACGGCAACATCATCGCCTCCTACACGCTAGCACCCAAAAGTAAGCTCAATGTAGCGGTCGATGTTTTGGCTGATGTTAATTTTATCAATTACGACCTTGCCAAAAGCGGCACGATGAACGATATTCCTGGCAATCTTGTTGCCAAATATACCAAGGCCACTAGGTACTGGAATAGTGATAACCCCGAAATAATTAAAAAAGCCAAAGAACTCACCAGCGACAAAAGCACCGTTGCCGACAAAATCGAAGCCATCAACAAATACGTCATCGCGACACTCGACTACAACAACGAAAAGATCAAGTACAACATCAGGCAGGGCTCACTTGAAGCCTACAGAAATCCCAGCAATGTGGTTTGCCTGGAATATTCCGATTTGATGATTGCCTTACTAAGAGCCGCCGGCATACCAGCTCGAATGCCTGTGGGGTATGGTTACTCTGGCAACCTCAAGCAATCGACCGCCGTTAGCGATTCGCTTCATTCTTGGGTCGATGCCTATGTGCCAAACCTCGGCTGGGTTAATTTAGATCCAACCTGGGGCGAAAAGTTCAATAACTTCGGTATTAGCGATATCGACCATTTGGCCTTTGCTATTTGGGGCGAGAACGATTCGGCCCCATCAGCCATAACCGTCAATGGCAAAGACGCCAATTACCAGTACGAAAATGTTAAGCTCGAATATACTTCTATTCAGCCCAAGGTATCAAACGATGCCAAGCTCAGCTCTACCAAATGGGTTATTTTGCCGTTTTTATCAATCATTAGCTACAACGGCACGACCTCGTCCAATTCATCGACTTTCGATTTGAAATTAGAACTAACTCAGGGCGCCAAAAAGACTAGCTCCGATCTGGGCTCTAAAGCTCCAGCCCAAAAAATATCCGGGGTGCTGCTCGATTTGGGTCTTGGCTTTGCGCTTAGCTATAAGCTCGGCTTAGCTAGTGCCAGCTCGGCGAGTCCTATAGCTAGTAGCAAGGGAAGCAATAATTACCTGCCGCTAGCGGCAATTACAGCCCTGCTACTTGGTATTATTATCTGGAGAGTGATAAAATTACGAAATACAAAAAAACCCGAGCCAGAAGCTCCGAAGGATCCAAAAGATGAAACAAACCCAACCCAATAATCAGCCTAATAATAAACCAAGCAATCAAACCAACCCAAGCTTTTATGTAACCACCTCAATAGCTTATGCCAATGCCAAGCCCCATGTCGGCTACGCCATGGAGCTTTTTCAGGCCGACACGCTGGCTAGGTATTATCGCCAGGCCGGCCAAGACACTTACTTTGTAACAGGTACCGACGAACACGGCCAAAAACTCAAAGAAGCCGCCGCCAAGCATGGCAGCACAACCCAAGAGTATGTCGACGAGCTGAGCCAAGATTTCATGAGCCTGGCCAAGCTTTTGGGTTTGAGTAACGACAAGTTTGTTCGTACCACTGACGCTGGCCATAAGCTCGCGGCTCAAAAGCTCTGGCTGGCCTGCAGCAAAGATATCTACAAAGGCCAGTACAAGGGCCTATATTGTGTTGGCCACGAAGCTTTTATAAAAGAGTCCGAGCTCGAAGATGGCGTCTGCCCGGATCATAAAACCAAACCCCAAGAGCTCGAGCTAGAGAGCTACTTTTTTGCCTTGTCTAAATACGCCAACCAGCTCGAAGCTATAATAGAGTCTGGCGAGCTTAAGATTGTTCCTCAAAAACGCCGCAACGAAATGCTCGGGTTTTTGCGCTCAGGGCTAGAAGACATTAGTATTTCTAGGCCCAAAAGCCAGCTCGAGTGGGGAGTTGAGGTGCCCAATGACCCAGACCATGTGATGTATGTTTGGTTCGACGCTCTGAGCAACTATATTTCGGCTATTGGCTACGAAAGCGACCCCCAGCAGTTTGCGAGATTCTGGCCGGCCAATGTGCATGTTGTGGGCAAAGACATCGCTCGCTTCCACTGCTTGGTGTGGCCAGCGATGCTCCTAAGTGCTGGGCTCGAAACCCCTAAGGCAATTTTTGCGCACAGCTTTATCACTAGCGACGGCCAAAAAATGAGCAAGAGCCTGGGCAATGTCATAGACCCAGTCGACTACGCCAATTCCTACGGTGTCGATGCCTTGCGTTATTATCTACTGAGGTTCATACCTAGCTACAACGACGGCGACTTTTCGCTCGACAGGTTTGAAGAAGTCTACAATGCCGACCTAGCCAACAATCTTGGCAATTTGGTATCGAGAGTTGCGGCAATGCTCGTAAAATACAATGACGGCAAATACGAAGTCGTAAAACCCAAGACCGAGATTGATATATCTGGCCTGGTGGCCGAATTTCGATTCGACAAATGCCTAGAGCAGATATTTGCTAGGCTCGATAGCCTTAATGTAGCGATTGACACCAACAAGCCCTGGGAGCTCGCCAAGACAAACCCAGCTAAGACGGTGGAGTTTTTGTCGGCTATGGCGGGGGAGCTAACCCAAGTGGCTAATTCGCTGGCACCGTTTTTGCCCGAAACTTCTCAAAAAATCTTAGCAGTTTTTGATGCCGGCAAAATAGCACCAAGCCCGCAAGTGCTGTTCCCGCGTATCGATTAATCCTAAACCCAAATTCAAACTAGAAAAAATCAAACCCCTTACGCCTA
>SICB01000035.1 GCA_009691555.1 Patescibacteria group bacterium
CCAAGAATACCGACCAGTGCACCAGAGCCAAGCACTCCAACTGTAAGACCAACAAGGATATTTACAATCGGTACGGCGTAGAGGCCTAGTACTACAACTGAGCCAACTAGCATGGTACGAAATGGCTTGTATTTGTGCTTGGTGAGTTTACTACCTACATAATAGGCTGCAATGGGCCCACTCAGCATTAGCGACATAACCCAAGCCGTGAAAATCAGCCCACTGAGAGGAGCGCCGATGATGGTAATAAGCAACAACAAACAGAGCAGTGGGGCGGCAAGCATGTTTAGCCCACCAAGTAGCAGGGATTTGCCGAAATGATCACTCAGCTGTTTTTCGGTGGTGATGTAGAGCCTAGGGAAGAGCCAGACGGTGAGTAGCGAGACAACCAGCAGCGATACAAAAAAGAGCAAGAAGCCAACTATTAGCGCCACGATACCAGAGGTTGCGCTACTGCCGAAATTAGCGTTGGCGACGCTCGTTTTGGTGATTGTGCCTTGGGTTTTTGACGAGCCGTCGCGGGTTAGGTTGTTGGTACTGGCGTAATCGATTTTGCCTCTGACATCGGCTGATGAGCCGAGCTTGAGGGTGCCGAAATTGCCCGAAAGATTACGGCCTATAATACCATCTATCGTAGCATTGCCAGCGTTAATATTGGCGTCTCTGGATATGATACCCCGAGTGATGACATTAGCGCCGACGAGCGCTACATCGCGTCTGACGCGTGCGGCGGAATCAAATGTGATGTTTTGACCTAGTAGTGTGATGCTGCCATCGACCGTTCCAGATAGATTGAAGTCCTGGGCGAAACTAATAATATCGCCATCGATGCGACCCGAAACAGTTAGACTCTGTACGGCACAGTAGACACTGCCATTGACACGGCCAGAGATAGTTACTTTGCCGCCAACACAAAAGACGTCGCCGTTGACATTGCCTTCGATATTGATATTGTCACCACTAGTTGTCAGTGAGGAGTCGACGAGCTGGTCTTTGGCGATTATTACATTGGTTCCGGTCCGAGATTCTTGGGCTTGAGCCGAACCAGCAAGTGCTATTGTCGCTAGTCCGATAACAGCTACAAAAGCAATTAGGTACTTTATTTTTGACTTCATATCATGACCTCTGTTATTTAATAGAATTGTAATTCATTATAACAGCTATGTTTGTTTTTTCTAGACTCTTATACTGCTATTGGCTAGAGTGAAACCGATGAAGTCATGGCTTGGCTTAATTTATTGCAATAGTTCATGCATAGTTCATGCAACTTATGAATTACCTGATAGCTTGCTAATATTTATAATAAAAAACCTAAGAGGATAGCAGGGCTAAACTCTTAGGTTTATAGTGTGGCTAGGTACTCGTTAGCTTCGAAACTCAGCAGGTATACTAATTTTCAAAGCATCAGCTAACCTCACCAGAGTGACAAGATCTAACTGGTCGATATCGGCCGAGAAGTCGTAAGCTTGGTCTTTAATGTAGCCAGGCATATCTTCTAGGATTTCATTACCAGGCATATCGATGGGGATACGCTTGGTACCAAGCTTGCCCCGCTTGGCTGGCTTGTCCTGATATTCAGGCACCTCTTTTTTATAGTTGCCACCACGAGTATATCTGATGCGGCAATCAGTATCGAGCCAGGCTGTCCAGGCATTGAATTGTACAATTCTATCCGGGCCATCATCAACATATATGTGGCGCTTAAACATATCTTTCACTATGATAAACAGCCACCAGCCAGCAATTTCACTATTTTTACCTACTAGGTAATACTGGCTAGGCTCTCTGTAAAAAGATTGGCCACCACAGTTGTACTTATAATGATCTTTTCGTGGTGCCGGTATGGCGCTAGTCGATGTTAATATTTTGACATCTGCCAGGCGATTTTTCTTAAATTCTTCGACTTTGGTTGCTACTTGCGGTTGTAGTAATTTAGCTAGAGACTTAGCATCTTCAACTAGCTGACTATCCTTTGCCAGACCATCCTGGTGAGCTTTATTTTCTTGGTTAGTTTTGTCGATTGTTGCTTGTTGCTTTGCATCCTTTACGGCACGCAAGAACTTGTCCATAACCGGCTCCTGATCTAAATATAGTAAATGTACGCTTCAGCAGATTTGCTAAAGTTGGCTTTTATTATACAATAAACTAACAAAATGTAAAGGCTAGGTAGCTGAGCCATCGGCTTGAATTTAGAATTTGCTTGCAGCTTAGCTATTGGTTGATGATTATCAATATAACTTGCTATACTAAAAACTATGATAAAAGTTAATGATGTATCAAAAACCTACGGCAAGGGCGACAACCTCTTCACGGCATTATATAAAATAAGCCTTGAGGTGCCAGAAGGTTCGACGGTGGCGATAATAGGCAAGTCGGGCTCCGGCAAATCGACCCTGATGCACATTATGAGCGGGCTCGACCACGCCTCTAGCGGCGAGGTTGTAATAGGTGGCAAAAGCCTAACTGAGATGAAAGCCAAGCAAATTGATGCTTTCAGGGCCTCAGAAATGAGTTTTATATTTCAGGCATTTTTCGTGGAAGCCAACCAGAGCTGTTTTCAAAATGTAATGCTACCATTAGAGATTGCTAAATCGCCAAGAAGCCAACGCAAAAAACGAGTCGAGGCGGCACTTAAGGCAGTTGGTCTAGAAGAAAAAGTCGATGCCTTGGCCTCGACACTGTCGGGTGGCCAAAAGCAACGTCTGGCGATAGCCAGAGCGATAGTCAATAAGCCGAAGA
Source organism: Patescibacteria group bacterium (assembly GCA_009691555.1). GTDB lineage: Bacteria > Patescibacteriota > Saccharimonadia > CAILAD01 > BJGX01 > SICB01. The sequence continues at coordinate 2,740 of SICB01000035.1, forward strand.
TTATTTTTGCCGACGAACCTACCGGCAACCTCGATAGTGCTACCGGCGAGCTAGTTATAGATTTGCTTTTTGAGCTTAATAAAAAACTAAAGTGTACGCTGGTAGTGGTAACCCACGATGGTGAGCTAGCCGATAAATGCGCTATTCGAATCGAAATGAAAGACGGCGAAATAATATCGGCTTCAAATTCTAAAACCAAAAAAGTGGTTAGGCGAGTATGACAACTCGCGACATCATACGGCGCTCTGGTCGAAGCCTAAAAAGTGCCAAAGGCCGAACAATACTGACCGCGCTGGCGATTGCTGTCGGTACATTTGCCCTGACTCTGACACTAGCAGCCAGCAATGGCGCAACTGCTTATGTAAATAAAATAATCAATGATAACTTTGACCCCAGCGAGCTAATAGTAACAGCCGACCCGTCGATTTTTGGGCAGGCCAGTACATCTAGCCCCAAGGAATACGACCCGAGCTTTGGGACTGGCGTATCGAACTCTGGTGCCACCACGCAGATAAGAAAGATTACCCAGGCCGATATCGATACCATTGCTAAGGTCGATGGTGTGGGATCGGTCCGTGAGGATATCACCGTCAACGCCCGATACATCACCAGAGAAGGCCAAAAAAAGTATGTCACCACCATTGCATCCTATAACCCAGCTCAAAAACCAGACTTGCTCGCGGGCGGATTGGGAGCTGACTTTAATGGTGCCAAGCTAATTTTGCCAGAAGGCTTTTTGCAATCGCTGGGCTTTAGTAGTGCCGAGAATGCCATTGGCAAATCAGTGGTTGTCTCGATTCCTAAAAACTTCTCACCCGATCAGCTCAGAGCTCAACTAATGACCGGATCCTTCGCCCAAACACCAGAGCAACTGGCAAAATCGATTCAGGATAACGCCGATAACGTTGTTTTCACCGTGGCGGCGGTCTCTAAAAAACCAGCTACTTTCCGCCCTGGAACTGAGCTGTATATATATACCTCGCTCGACGAAGCTCGCGTGCTCAACGATATATCAACTAGTGGCAGTACTGGTTTCCGTAAATACAACTCAATATTCGTGAAGGTCACAAACGGCAATAAGGCCAGCAACCTCGACGCCGCTGCCGGCAAAATCCGCGACCTCGGCTTTCAGGTGCGAACCGTCAAGGAAACCCAAGAGTTTCTGACAAATATCATAGGGGTACTGCGCGGCATAGTGGCCGGCTTTGGGCTAATTGCAATTATTGCCTCAGTCTTTGGGATAATTAACACAATGTATATTTCGGTACTCCAAAGGACGCGCGAGATTGGCCTGATGAAAGCTCTAGGTATGCGGCGACGCGATATTGGTCGGCTCTTTAGGTTCGAAGCCGCCTGGATTGGCTTTTTGGGTGGTGCTATTGGCTCGATCTCGGCGGTGGTTTTGGGGATTACCTTAAACCCCTGGATCACTAAGCAGCTTAATTTGAGCGCCGGGACGAAGCTTCTGATATTTGTGCCTCTGCAGATTTTTACGTTAATTGCGATATTGATGGCAATATCGATAATGGCTGGTTGGTTGCCGTCGCGTAAGGCCGCCAAGCTCGACCCGATTGAAGCACTAAGGGTCGAATAGCTCGTTTTTATCGGCTCTACTTGCTTCAGGTAGCTCTATGACTATAAAACCTTTTTCGATATAAAATAAATACTTATGAATTACGCATTCGAACTAAAAAACGTTAAAAAACATTATGGTAAAGTAATAGCCCTAGACGGCGTGACTCTGCGCGCTGAAGAAGGCAAGGTCTATGGAATGCTAGGCCCCAACGGTGCTGGCAAAACAACAATCGTAAAAATTCTTAGTACCCTGATAAAGCCCGACAAAGGGGTTGCAACAGTGGCCGGTATAGATATTAGTCTAGACCCGTCTAGCGTTCGTAAGACAATCGGACTGGCCGGGCAGTTTGCAGCCATCGACGAATTTTTAACTGGGCGCGAAAATATATACATGGTGGGGCTTTTGTACGGCCTGAAAGCCAAGGAATCAAAAACGCGCACCACCGATATTTTGGAGCGCCTTAACCTAACGGACGCGGCCGATCGGCAGGTCAAGACCTACTCGGGCGGAATGCGTCGTCGTCTTGACCTTGGTGCTAGCTTAGTGGGGCACCCAAAGATTTTATTCCTAGACGAGCCAACCACCGGGCTAGACCCTCGCACCCGCAAAGAACTCTGGGAAATTATTCGCGACCTCGCAAAAGACGGTACTAGCATCCTACTAACCACCCAGTACCTAGAAGAGGCCGATGAGCTGGCCGACAAGATTGCCGTAATTGATTATGGCAAGGTGATAGCCGAAGGCACTAGCGCGCAGCTCAAAGCCAAACTTGGCGGCGACTTGGTGGAGTTTGAAATGACTAACGAGCATGACTACCGCAAAGCACTGGAGGCCACCAAAGGCATCGGCAAGGGCATTAAGGGTGATGACTTTGAGCTAACAATTAAGATACCCGTCAAGCACAGTGCGACTGATTTATTAAAAATTACTCAAATTGTAGACCGAGCTGGCGTTAAACCACAAAATATTTCATTACACAAACCAACTCTCGATGATGTTTTCTTGGCCATTACCGGTAAAAAGCCAAAGCACCAGGTTCCTAAAAAGCCTAAAAGAGGCAAGCCATAATGACAACAGTACTAGCGGGCTTCAGAGACGGCTGGATTGTAACAAGGCGTAATCTTTTGCGCTATATGCGCTTGCCGCAGCTAGTGGTGATTTCGTCGATACAGCCAATAATGTTCTTGACGCTATTTAATTTTGTATTTGGTGGTGCCATTGGCGCGACTGTAGCTGGTAGTGGCCCTTATATCAATTACCTCTTGCCAGGAATTTTGGTGCAGACTATTTTATTTGGATCACTACAAACTGGTGTTGGGCTATCGCGCGACCTAAATGCCGGTATTATCGATAGATTTCGCAGCTTACCGATGAGTCGTAGTGCCGTACTAACCGGCCGAACATCGGCCGATATCATCCGTAGCTCGCTGGTTGCAATGATACTACTCGGCATGGGCTATGTGTATGGTTTTAGATTCCAAAACGGTGCAGGCGACGCAGTCATAATGAT
>SICB01000036.1 GCA_009691555.1 Patescibacteria group bacterium
CCTATCGCCACCCCAGACCCTGGCCCGGCGGTCCCAATCGAAACTCCTCAGCCAACAAGAAAACCAGGGTTTTTCGGAAAATTATTTGGTAAAAAATAGCCAATGCGTGCAGTCGGTTGGGTAGCGCCCTAGCTCTAGTTTTCGCGCTTCCAGAAATCAAATAGGCAGGCTTAATTTGATTTGCATTAATCGAAGTGCTGCCCTAGTCTATGAGTTTTTAGATAATTCTAGAGATTCAGTGGCGGCATACTAAATTACAGCGCTTGACTTCGTGTACCAATAGTAATATAAATATACATAAGTATTAATAAATAAATAATAATAGGATAGGATAGGATAGGATAGGAGTAAATAATAATGGCCCAATCAAGGATTAAGAACAAAAACACTAAAGTTATGAAGCGAAGCAACAGTACTAATAGCAGGAAGTCGAGCAAATCGGTATATAAAAAGGCTAAAAAATCGAGCTTAGGTCTTTTTAGCTTTACAAAGAGAAACATCATTATATATGTTGTGCTCTTTAGCCTTGTAGGCTTAGTTTATTTCGGTCTAACGCGCGCGAGCACCGATAATGGCATTTGGGTAGATTATACGCAGTTGCAGTCTCTTCCGACTACAGGAGCAGCATGGAATAGCGTGGTTTCGGCAATGAATTCACTGCCCACCGATGGCTCTGGTGCGGATGTCTCAAATCAGGACTCAAACCACGACCAATACACTCTAGCAGCCGCTTTAGCCTGCGCCAGAACCAACAATACCTCGTACTGCGCCCTAGCCAAGCTGGCCTTGGCAAACGCAATCGGAACCGAAGTTACTACACTTACCACTCCACGCTCGCCAGCCGAAAACCAGTGGCTGCCAGTCGGACGCAATCTCGCAAGCTATGTAATTGCTGCCGACGTTCTAAAATTGCGAACAGACGCCGATCCTAATAGCTTGGGCTCAAGGGTTAATGCCTGGATTGCAGGATTCAAGGGGAGGGTCGGTTCAGAAGGTGCAGAATTCAGACCTTTTGCCTCCGGATCAAACGCATCTGCGCAAGAAGGCTTTGCTTATGCCGCCGTCGCCTCCTACCTGAAGGATACTACCATGCTCAACCGTGCATGGGATGCTTTTCGAACCTACGCTGGCGACCCTACAGCACCCGATCTTGAAAACATCAATATCAATAATGCTATCGCAGGTGGATGGACATCAGCGCCCGCTAAACCAGCCGCCAAGGCCATCAACCCAATAAACACAACCAAGGACGGTGTCAGAATTGACGGTGCCGATGGAAACGACATGGTTCGTGGAGGTGCCTTCGCCGTAGTTCCAGGGCATACGCAGTACCCCTGGGTAGGCATGGAAGGCTTTGTACCAGCCGCACTGATCTTGCACCGAGCCGGCTACCCAGCTTTTGAGGTAGCCGACCAGTCAGTCAAGCGAGCAGTAGACTACTTGTGGTACTTATACAAGAATGTCGATGCATTTTGGTGGGACGCTGGTAGCACCGGCAGAGCTGCTGAGGTCAAGCATTTAATCAATACTTACTATGGCACAAGCTATACGGTTGTGTACCCAGCAGGAATAGGACGTACGGTCGGCTTCACAGACTGGACTCACCCCAATAAAGCTGCCATGGACGCAACTATTTCCGAGCCACCACCTCCTACTGGCGATACTACACTGCCGACTACAAGTATTACATCCCCTATTAATGGCGAACAGATTTCTGGACCAATAACTGTCTCGGCAAACGCCTCTGACAATATTGGAGTTTCTAGAGTCGAGCTCTACCGTAACAACCAATTAGTTGGTACCGATCCGACCTCTCCATACCAATTTAGCTGGGATACCAAAATTACTGCAAACGGTAGCTACACGCTTTACTCACGGGCCTATGACGCGGCAGGCAATAGCAACAATAGTTCCCAAATTGCCGTCAGTGTCTATAATATTGTCGTAGTACCTGATACTCAAGCACCGGCGGTTATTATTAGCCAACCTGCCAATGGTAGTACAGTTGTTGGTAAAGTCACTATAGCCGCTACTGCAACGGACAATACTGGAGTTACTAGCATGCAGGTATATGTTGATGGTAAACTGATCGTCTCAAGCGGAAATGGCAGCATTACAGGAACATGGGACTCGGCCGCTAGAAAAATAAAAAGAGGCATGCACACCATAACCGTACGCGCCACAGATGCTGCAGCTAACTTTAGCGAAACTAGTATTGTAGTATATAAGTAAGCTCATCTGATAAATCTTCTTGGCTTTAATATTAAAAATGAGTTCTTGTAGAAGATCCAAAACAGTTAGCTCAAAAAAGTAAAAAGGCTCTCAGGCTGGTAGGCCTGAGAGCCTTTTGGTTGTAGTAGGTTGTAGCAATTAATCGGTCGGCCGTGCTATTCGCACGTAAGTGGCACGGTGATTCTCATAGTACCGACTCGTAGATCCCCTCCATTGAGGGCCACAATCGCATCCACAATGAGGCGGATATCTTTATTTGGGAACTCGCGCTCAGCAATCTCCCAGTAGGTGCCAGCCGAACCGACTTCCACAGACCTCTCGCCCTCACAGGCTGGCAGGTGATGGAAGCTAACTCTCCACCCCACCAAGTAACCCACAGCGGCGATAGTGAAAAGAATTAGGGCGAGCCACCCCAAAATCCTGTCAAACCGCATACTTGTCATGGTTTGCCTTTCGTTTCGTGTACCCTTGGGTACGGCGGAAACTTACTATATCATATACATAAAGGTTTGTAAAGTATTATTTATCGCTCAAAAGCATTACAATTATAACTATGAACCACCATAAAATTGACGCCACCAAATACAAGAAAACCAAGATTATTGCCACTGTCGGGCCTGCCAGCCAGGAAAAGATTGCCGACTTGCTTGGTGCTGGGGTCAATGGCATACGCCTTAATTTTAGCCACGGTACCCATAGCTCGCACCTCGCGACGGCCCAAGAGGTCCGCAAGCAAGCCAAGCTGCTCGATAGGTCGGTAGCGATTATCCAGGATTTGGCTGGCCCAAAGATTCGTCTTGGTAAGCTCTCGCCAGGGGGAATCGAAATCAAAGCCGGGCAAATTATTAAACTCAAGTACCAGCCTGATGCTAGCGCTGTCGGAATACTACCGATTCAGTACGACTTTTCAAAAGAAGTCAAAAAAGGCCACCGGCTTTTCTTGCGTGATGGGCAAATCCAAACCGAGATTATCACGGTCACCGATGGTGTCATTTCGATAAAGGTCAAAAACAGCGGCAAAATTATGAGTGACCACGGTATCAACTTGCCAGATACTGTTTTTGTTGAGGGCGTCTTGAGCCTCAAAGACAAAAAAGACCTCGCGCTAAGCGGCAAATTAGATGCCGACTACGTGGCTGTCAGCTTTGCCCACAAGGCCAACGATATTTTTGCTGTTCGCAATGAGCTAGCCAAGCACAAGGCAAAAGCAAAAGTTATTGCCAAAATCGAAACCAAATCGGCCGTCGAAAACCTCGAGAGCATCATTAGAGCCAGCGATGCCGTAATGATAGCTAGGGGCGACTTGGCTGTCGAGATAGGCCCCGAAAAAGTACCGATTGTGGGTAGAGAAATAATCTTACTAAGCCGCAAGCACAAGAAGCCGGTAATTATGGCGACCCAGATGATGGAGAGCATGATGACCAGTACCACACCAAGCCGCGCCGAGGCCAACGATGTCGCTACGGCTGTCAGCCTGGGCGTCGATTGCCTGATGCTCTCAGGCGAGACTGCCATTGGCCAATTCCCGGTGGAGACAGTCAAGATGATGAAGCGCATCATACTGACCGCCGAGCAATACTTTGTATCGACCACGATGGCAGTGGCGATGACCGAAGAGCCGGAGGGTGCAGTTGCGGCCGATATTGGCCAAGACACTAGCTTGCTGGGGCGCTTGGGCCAAAAAACCCGGTTAGTTTTTTCCAGACAACCGATGGAACAATCCAAAATCTTATCGCTCGAAGCCCAAACTAGTGTTAGTTTTGCGGCCCTGACGCTGGCCGAGCAGCTCAGTGCCAAGTTTATTTTGGCCGAGACACTGACCGGCTCGACGGCGCTTAGTATTGCCAGCTTGCGACCCAGTGCGCCGATTATTATTGCCAGCCCAGACAATAAGGTTTGTAATCAGTGCTCGATTGTCTGGGGAGGTAAGACATTTTTGGTGAGCAAAAGCCGTAGCAATACCACAGCGATACTAAAAAAACTCAAGGATCGGGGCAGCATTAAAAAAGGTGACTGGGTCGTGGAGGCATTCGGGCAAAACCGCGGTGTCGCTGGCGGAACCGACACCGTACGACTATTGGAGGTATCATGAAACGAATCGTTGTGGGTAATTGGAAAATGAATATGGACTCAAAGCAGACGGCCACGCTAATTACTAGGCTCAGAACTCAAATAACTGAGCCAACTGCTAAGGTTGTGGTTTGTCCGAGCTTTGTGAGCCTTGCTAGAGCCAACGAAATAATCTCATCGCAGGAGGCACTACTGGAGCTCGGCGCCCAAAACATTAACGACAACGACGAAGGAGCTTTTACCGGCGAGGTAAGTGGCCCGATGCTCAAGGGGTTGGTGAGCTACGCAATAGTCGGGCACTCCGAGAGGAGAATTGTGTTTATGGAAAGTAATGAGCTGATTGCCCGCAAGGTGGCGGCCTGTATTCGCAATAAGCTTACCCCGATACTATGTGTTGGTGAAAATACCAATGAGCGTCAGGAGGGGCTAGCCAAACGCACCGTTCTTGACCAGCTCGAGCAGAACTTATCCGAAATAATACCATCTGAAGCTAGCAAACTAATCATTGCCTATGAGCCTGTCTGGGCTATTGGTACCGGAGTTAATGCCGAGCCTTATGATGTCGAGGAAATGGCGCTGGCGATATACCGCTATCTTGTAAACAAATACGGCGCCGAAACAGCCGACAAAATGCCCTTACTCTACGGTGGCAGCACCAACGGCGATAATGCCGCCAGCTACTTGGCTATCAATAAAATTGGTGGCCTGCTGGTCGGCGGCGCTAGCCTCAACTACAAAGTCTTTAGTAGCATCTGCCAATTATAACCTGGTCATAACCTGGCAAAATAGTCTATAATAGTAAGTATATTATAATAAGGAGCATCAAATGACCGAACTTAGCTATGGCGACAAGGCGCCAGAAACAATCAACCTAGTAATCGAAATCCGCCAAGGCGAGCGCAACAAGTACGAATTCGACAAGGACACCGGGCGCTTATTTTTAGATCGAGTCAACGGTACGGCCATGGGTTACCCCACCGATTACGGCTATGTACCAAATACGCTGTGTGGCGACGGCGACCCTCTCGACGGACTACTTGTTATCGATGAGTCTGTTCCGCACGGCACCGTGGTGCCAGCTCGACCCATCGGAGTGCTGTATCTGATAGACGACGGTGAGGCCGACGAAAAGCTAATTTGCGTGCCTGCCGACGATGTCAGCAAAGACCACATCAAAGACCTAAGTGATCTCGGCGAAAACTTTCCAAAAGTAATAGAGCATTTTTACAGCCACTACAAGGATTGGAAAAACGGCTGGAAGGGTGTCGAGATGAAGTTTAATGGTTGGGGCGATGCGACTGCCGCCAAGCAAGTAATAACCCAGAGCATTGAGCTCGTCAAAAACAAATAGCTTGGTTTTTTTAAAGCTG
>SICB01000003.1 GCA_009691555.1 Patescibacteria group bacterium
AGCTTACCGATGAGTCGTAGTGCCGTACTAACCGGCCGAACATCGGCCGATATCATCCGTAGCTCGCTGGTTGCAATGATACTACTCGGCATGGGCTATGTGTATGGTTTTAGATTCCAAAACGGTGCAGGCGACGCAGTCATAATGATTGCCCTGATACTAGCCTTTGGGTACGCTTTTTCGTGGATTGCGGCCTTTGTAGGATTGGCAGTAAAAGACGAAGAAACCGCTCAACTAGCCGGATTTTTATTTATATTTCCGCTAACCTTTGCTAGTGCTACATTTGTGCCAACCGCTACGATGCCACACTGGCTGCAAGTTTTTGCCAATAACCAGCCAGTAACCTTCGCGGTCACGGCAGCAAGGCATTTTGCCCTCGGCACACCTTCGGGCGGAGCAGAGTGGAAATTACTCGCCTGGATAGTGGGTATCCTCATGGTGTTTATTCCGCTTTCGATATACTCATATAAAAAACGCAGCTAGGCCTGGGCATTAATTGCTGCTGGAGAGAGTATTTGGTATAGTTTCCGGCCTAGGACCTGGCTTAAAGATTGGCTTTTTGGGGTAGCTTGAGCTCGATATTACCTTCAAGCTGTTTGTCGGGACTATCGTCGATGCAAGCTTCGAGCTCTTTTTTGATAAGACTTTTGTCGATGTCTTGGCCAATAAAGACGATTTCTGTCAGGGGCTTTTGGTCCCAGTTTTCCCAGACTAGCTCGGGCCGCACGCCGACGAGCTGAAATATATACTTACGGCTATGGCCTTTTAGGCCGAAATCGATAATGCCTTTGGCTCGATAGACGTTGGTGGGCAATTTGCGGTTGACAAAATCTTGAAACTTCATAGGGTGCAGAGGTTCTGGGCTGGTCCAGCTATAACTAGTGTATTTTTCGTGTAGATGATCGGAGTGGTCGACGGGGTGATCGTCGGGGTGATTGTCGTGGTCGTCAATGCTTGCATCACTGCTGGGCAGGGCACGCGATTTGTAGAGGTCTTGGTCGAGCAGTAGCCTAATATCGATTCGGCCTTTGGTCGATTCTAGCACTCTGACTCTGGGGTTAAAGCTAGTTATCATTTGGCGGATGTCTTGGATTTTGTCTGGCTTTACGAGGTCGATTTTATTAATTACCACAAAATCGCAAAACAAAATTTGGTCGCGAGCGATATCGTGCTCGGCAGCGTTTTTTTCGATATTCTCGGCATCGATGACAGTTACGATACCATCTAGCCTGACCTTTTGGCCTAGGGTTGTACGCAAGGTCAGAGCCAAGTCGCGTGGCTCCGCCAAGCCCGAAGCCTCGATAATAATATAATCGATGTTGCTACCCTTAAAAACAAACTGGTCGATGGCTTCCTGAAGGTCGAGTGTCTTGAGGCTACAGCAAATACAGCCACTGGTCAGCTCGAGCTGCTTGTCGCTTTGGCTTTTGATTAATTTGCTGTCGATATTGATGTCGCCAAAGTCATTGACCACAACCCCGATATTCATCCCTTCGTTGTGCGTCAAAATATAATTAAGCATAGTTGTTTTACCGGACCCCAAGAAGCCCTGCAAAACAGTGATTGGTATTTTATTGAATTCTATTATTGGTTTAGTCATTTGGTGTATAATTGGATTATACAGGAGGCAACCATGAAACTAAAATTTATCCACAAAGAAAAAATAGCGCGCGACAGCTGGGAGCTGATGTTTGAAAAGCCCGACGGCTTCGTTTATGAACCAGGGCAGTACCTAGAGATCAATCTCAAACACCCCAAGGTCGATTCGCGAGGTATTAAGCGTTGGTTTACAATGTCGAGCTCGCCGACAGAGGGCGATCTAATGCTAACTACGCGCTTTGTAGAGAAGCACTCGAGTTTTAAGCAGGCTTTGATTGATTTGGAGCCGGCTGATGAGATAGAAGCGATTGGCCCGCAGGGCAATTTTTTGTTGCCACATGATGTACAAAAACCAGCCGTATGGATTGCAGGCGGCATTGGCATTACACCATTTAGATCGCAGCTGAAATTTTTACTTGATAACCAACAGCTCGATCGAGATATTACACTGATATATTCTAACCGTACCGAGCAAGATATATGCTTTGGCGATTTGTGGTCGATTGCAGCCAAGCAAATGCCGAAGTTTAATTTGATAATGACTCTGGTTGATGATATTCCAAAAGGCTGGGCTGGCGAGACAGGGCTGGTCGATGAAGCGATGATACTACGAGCATCCAAAATAGTTACTGGTAAACAATTTTATATTTCTGGCCCCGAACCAATGGTCGAGGCCTTTGCTCCGAAGCTAGTTGCGATGGGCGTAGTTAAAGCAGATATCAAACAAGACTGGTTCCCGAATTATACCGATGAGTTTTTTAAGGTCTAGCGGGCGCTAAATACGATAGTGCTTATGTTATAATTTTATTAGTGAAAACCTCAAAATCGCATAATTATACTTATATTCAGCTAACCACCGTGACGACTGTCTTGCATTTGTTGGCGGGTTTATTTGTGGGCTCATTATATTTGTTTGAAATACAGACCTCCAACAATAAACTGTTGAGTTATATTTTGGGTGGGCTAATCATTGTAGGACTAATATATAATTTGGCTTTTGCCAGGATGCTATCAAGGCGGCTTGAAACAATCGCCAAATATTTGCAACTACTTTTTGTGTTGGTCGAGCTACTCGTAATAGTTTATTTTACGGGCGGAATTTCATCTGTCTGGTACCCAGTGCTGTTAATTATGATTATAGCTTGCTCGGTGCTGGGCTTTGGAGCATTCTTTGCCAATGTCGCGCTAATAACGAGCGTATATGTCGGGAGTATAGTGCTTAGCCTGGTGCAAGGCCAGAGCTTGACGCAAAATTTTAACTTATTTCCGGCTACAATTGCTTGTCTGAGCATCTCGGCCGTGGTGGCCTATGCTAGCGATCTCTACGCCAAGGGCAATAAATCGCTTAAACAGGCCTCCTCTAGCCTCGATGTGGCTAATATCTCGGAGCGGCTGATTTTGGGCTCAATCGCCGATGGCCTAATAGGAATCAATACTGAAGGCAAAATTATTTTGATGAATGAGGCGGCTCAGACATTGACCGGATGGGACATGCACGACGCGCTTAATTTTAGCTGCACTCAGGTATTGAAATTAAAAGATCCCGACGATAAGGATGTTTCTGATACCGAGGACCCATTTTTGGCAGTTTTGCACAGTAGGCAGCCCTTGCGGTCTTCACGTTACCACTTGCTGACACGGTCTAACGAGCGCCGAGACCTGTCGGTGTCGATTGCACCGACCTTCGATAGTGCGGCTGAAATAAGCGGGGCGGTGGCGGTTATTATAGACATTTCTGAGCAAAAGGCTCTAGAGAGACAAAAAAACGAATTTGTATCGACTGCCAGTCATGAAATGCGTACTCCGATAGCTGCGATTGAAGGTTATATTGCGATGGCATCAAACCCGAAGCTGGCCCAGATAGACGGTCAGGCTCGAGGCTTTTTAGACAAAGCCCACAGCTCGTCGGTGCAGCTTGGTAAACTGTTCCAGGACCTCCTGAGTGTTAGTAAAATCGAAGATAAAGATCTAAAAGAAACAAAAGTAATTGTTAATATCAGCGATTTGGTACTAAAGATTGCTTCTGATATGCAAATTATTGCCAGCAACAAGGGCTTGCACCTGACCACCCACATTGGTGGGGCGGGAATCAAAAACCAAACAGTTATTGCACCGACCTACAATGTTTTGGTGGATCCCGAAAAGATTTTAGAGGTAGTTTCGAATTTGGTCGACAACGCTATTAAGTATACTGCCCAGGGTAGTGTTGATATTGAAATTGATGGCGACAAGGAGTCTGTCGCTGTCATAATCCGCGATACTGGTATCGGAATATCTTCTCAAGAGCAAAAACACCTTTTTGAGAAGTTTTACCGGGTCAACAATACCATGACCCGCGAGCACTCTGGCACCGGCCTGGGGCTATACATTGCCCGCAACCTAGTAGAGCTCTACGGAGGTAAAATATGGGTTGAATCCACGCTGGGCAAGGGCTCTGTTTTTGGCTTCAAATTGCCTTTGGCAAAATGATAGTTGCATTATAGGCATAAAAAGTATTAGAATAGATTTAAGAAACGAGGAAAGATGCCAAAAATATTACTAGTTGAAGACGATATTAGCCTAAGAGATGTCTATTTTGCTCGCCTGCAAGCTGAAGGTTATGAGCTATCGGTAGCGGGAAATGGCGAAGAGGCGCTGGCGATGTCCGTTAAAGTGCGGCCCGATTTGATAATACTCGATGTAATGATGCCAAGAATATCTGGCTTTGATGTACTAGATATTATTAGAACTACGCCCGAGATAGCCCATACCAAAGTTATTATGATGACCGCCCTCGGTAGTGCTGCCGATAAGGAACGGGGCGAGAGCCTAGGCGTTGATAAATACCTTGTAAAATCTCAGGTCACACTTGAAGATGTGGTGGTTAATATCAAAAAAATACTTGAAGGCCCAGCCTTGAGCGCAAACGAGCCAATCGTTGGCAAGCCTGACCCAAAGGTAGCTCCCAATACAGCACCGCCGGCTGACAATAAAACCGACCTGCCACCAGCCGCTACTACTCCGCCGTCTCCAACTGAGCCAGTAAAGACCCCACCTGTCGATTCGACAGAATAATCAACAGATTATGCTTAGCCATTGAGCTAATCCGGCATTATAAGCTATAATTGTATTTATGAAGAATAGAACGATGATAAATCAGCTCGCTAACTTTGTTGGTGAGGATAAAACGATAGTCGGCTGGGTCCATATTAGACGCGACCACGGCAAACTAGCTTTTTTTGAAATCCGCGACGCCTCGGCTGTGGTGCAGGCAGTTTATTTTCGTAATGGCCAAGAATTAGATGAAACAATCAGTGATTTGCGAAGCGAGTTTGTGGTCGAGATAACTGGAGCCGTTAAGGCTCGGCCCGAAAAAATGATTAACCCTGAACACCCCACAGGGACTATTGAATTTGAGATAAAAGATCTCGAAATATTGAGCAAAGCCGACACCCCTCCGTTTGAAATTACTGAGCCTAAGTCGAAGGTCCATGAAGAGGTTCGAATGCGCTATCGCTACCTTGATTTGCGGCGAGCGGAGATGCAAGCTAATATGCGCTTTCGGCACAAGTTTATTAAGGCCATCCGCGACTATATGGATGAGGCTGGTTTTGTAGAGATCGAGACTCCGATCCTAACCAAGTCCTCGCCCGAAGGTGCCCGCGACTTTCTGGTGCCCTCCAGACTCAGCAAAGGTAAGTTTTATGCCTTGCCGCAAGCCCCACAGCAATTCAAGCAGCTACTAATGATTGCTGGCTTTGAAAAGTATTACCAAATTGCTCGTTGTTTCAGAGACGAAGACCAGCGCGGTGACAGGCAGCCCGAATTTACCCAACTTGATATGGAAATGAGCTTTATGAGCCAAGAGGAAATACTGGATTTTAATGAACAGATGTTCAAAGAGATTATCTCAAAATTACTGCCCACAAAGAAGCTACCTACAAAATTTGAAGTCATAACCTATGCCGATTCATTAAAAAAATACGGCACCGACAAGCCGGACATTAGAACCAACAAAGAGGACCCCGACGAGCTGGCTTTTTGCTGGATTGTAGACTTTCCGGTATTTGAAAAGACTGCCGAGGGGCATATTACTTTTGCCCATAACCCCTTTGCCAAACCACGCGATGAAGACCTCGGGCTACTGAGCTCTGAGAATGTCGACGACTTATTAAAAATACGGGCTCACTGCTTTGATTTGGTCTTAAACGGAGTCGAAATCAGTAGCGGCAGTTTGCGCATCACTGACCCAGATGTCCAAAAAACAATTTTTGAGAGATTTGGTCTGAGCCAAGCCGAAGTGGACCAGAGATTTGGTGACTTCCTAGAGGCTTTTAAGTATGGTGTGCCACCGCACGGCGGATTTGCCCCGGGCCTTGATAGATTACTGGCCGAACTGCTCGGCGAGAGCTCAATCAGAGAAGTGATTGCCTTTCCCAAAACTGGTGACGCCAGGGATTTGATGTTTAAAAGCCCTTCAGAGGTAATGCCCGAACAGCTCGCTGAGCTTGGTATAAGTATCAAAAAGCAAAAGGAGTAGAGTGGTGGCCTTTGTTCTGGAACTCGAAAACTTTCAGGGCCCGTTTGATGTACTCCTAGAGCTACTGGGCAAACGCCAGCTCAATATAACCGATGTATCGCTCGCTGAAGTTACATCTGAGTACTTAGAGTACATAGCAAAGATAGACCTCCCGATTGAGGATATGAACTGGTTTTTGTTTGTGGCGGCAAAACTAGCCCTAGACAAAAGCCAGCTGATTTTGAGAATCGTGCCCGAGGACGACGAGATGGAAATCAACATTGCCGAATCTCTTAAGAGCTACCAGCAAATAAAGTACCTGGCCCTGGGCTTATCGGCTAGATCTAAAAAACCTCTTTATAGTAGTATTGGGCGGGCTCCAAAACACAACCGCACACTACTGGTTAGTAGATCGGAACTAGATGTAATATTTAAGAGCCTGATGAACTATTACCAGAAGCTGCCAAAAACTAAAAATATCAAATCTAATAAGCTCGCTATTGATAGTTTTAAGCGCCGGTTTTATAATCACATATCTAACATGCAAGAGTTCTCGGCTCAAGGCGTTATGGCTAAATCTTCGACTAGACCAGAAGCGATTGTGTATTTTTTGACACTCCTGGAGCTTCTAAAGCAAGGCCGGGTCAGCAATAGCAACCAGAAATTTTTGCTGGAGGTTGTGTAGTTTATGGACCATCAAGCAAAACTGGTGTCCTTGCTATTTTACTCGGCAGAACCAATCATTACAGCGCAAATTTTAAAAACTTTTGGGATCGATAAAACCGAACTGAAAAAACTTCAGCATTCTGCCAATAAATCTCTAAAAACTGTCGGTCTGATAATTATCACAGACGGCGATACCATGCAGCTCACAATTGAGAGTGGCTATTCTTCGCTGATAGAAGAGTTTTATGACACTACGCCGGAGGTGCTATCTCAGCCGGCACTGGAGGTCTTGAGTATCATCGCCTACAAACAGCCGATTGGCAAAGACGATATTGATGAAATTCGCGGTGTTAGTAGCGAACAGTCGTTGCGTAATCTTTTGAATAAGGCTTTAATAAAAAAAGTCACTCAAGCTAAGTTTGTTACGACAGCCGAATTTATGAAGCTAGTTGGTATTAGCTCACTCGATCAGTTGCAGGACAAGAATGAATAGCCCCAACCCACGGCTCAACAAATACTTGGTTGGAGTTGGTTTGGCAGAGAGCAGGCGGAAAGCTGATGAGCTAATTACTGCTGGCAGGGTTTGTATTAACGGCGCCACAGAGACCAATCTTGCTACTAGGGTTATGGACACAGACCTAGTTGAGCTCGATGGCCAGAGCGGCACTAAGCGCAAAGACATTTATATCGCCTACAACAAGCCTCGCGGTTTGGTTTGCTCACACATCAAGCAGGGCAGTTCTAAAACAATTTTCGAGGAGCTACCGATTGCATTTGCTAATTTAAAAATTGCCGGAAGGCTCGACAAGGATAGTGAGGGGCTGATGATACTAAGCTCAGATGGTGATTTTATTAACAAAATCACTCACCCCAGCAGCCGAAAAGATAAAACCTACCTCGTTTATACCAAGCAAGATATCGCAGCAACGGTTGTTGCCAAACTCAATGCCGGCGTCAAGCTGGTTGATGGAGTAAGCAAATTAAAAACCACAATTATCGGCAAAAACGCCACCCGAGTAATAATTAGTGAAGGACGAAATCGCCAGATCAGGCGTAGCTTCGAAACACTGGGCCTGACGGTCATAAAGCTGCAAAGAGTAAGGATTGGGCTGTACTCGAATCGGCGTCTGGCCCCAAAGGAGTTTATATTCATAAAACCCGAGGACGTCCTGTGAGCCCTTTAATTATTAGCGGCCTAGTGCTGAGCCTGCTGGTCTTAAATGGAGCTAAGATATTTGGGCCACTCTCGGCGGTGGCTAATAATAAGACCAGCCCAGCGAGTCTTAACCAGCCTTTTCAAAAGTCTAGTCGACTAGCCTACCCGACGCCAATAGCCAATCCAAAACCCATTAGTGTCGGTGCCTCTTCGGCAACTATTTATGATTTGGATTCTGGGGTTAAGCTTTATGATAAGGCTAGTGGCCAGCAACGCCCAATTGCATCGATTACAAAACTAATGACGGCTCTAGTGATTATGGATGCTCATGCGCCCGATGAGATTGTAACTGTTGGCAATATTCCTGAGCTTGGTAGCTACGACCAGAAAATTGGTATTTCCTGGAGTGAGAAGTTTAAGCTAATTGATATGATGAAGGCATTATTGATATATTCGGCCAACGACGCAGCGAATGCGCTGGCTATCTACGATAGTGGATCAATTGAGGCTTTCGCTAATAAAATGAATGCCAAAGCCAGCCAGTGGGGTCTTAAAAATAGTAAGTTCGTTAATCCTTCTGGGCTTGACCAGGCCGGCAACTACAGCAGTGCTGACGATATCTTGACGCTAGCGGGGCTGCTATACAAAAACCAGATTTTTCAGACTATCGTCAGTACCTCGTCGGATCAGATTTATGACCTTCAGGGCAAGCCCTACAAGCTAGTTACAACCAATAAGCTGCTGGGTCAAAATGGAGTGGTAGGGATGAAGACCGGCTATACGATTGCATCGGGCGAATGCCTGATTACTGTTGCCCAAAGAGGTGGTCATAGCATCATGACCGTGGTCCTTGACAGCCCCGACCGTTTTCAAGAGAGCAAAAGTATGATAGACTGGTCCTTCAATAACTATATTTGGCAATAAAATGAAAGCATTATCAAGAGTAATAATCGTTGGCCAGCCCAATGTTGGCAAAAGCGTACTGTTTAATCGTCTGACCCACAGTAATCAGGCGATAACTTCGCATGTCGCCCATACCACTCGAGACCAAAACAGGGCGGTCGTCAAACACGACGAAGTCGCCTTTGAGCTGGTTGATAGCGCTGGCTTTGCCAAGACCACGGATGAGCTCAATAAGCTGGCGATTTCGCTAATTGGTAGCGCTATCGAACAAAGCGACCTAGTGCTGTTCGTGGTCGATGGTACCAGTGAGCTCAACAACAACGATCTGAAGCTCTCTAAGCTGGTTCTCAAGAGCAAGGTCAACACCATATTGCTCATCAATAAGCTCGATAAAAAAGAATTTATGGACGACGAGAACTACTTCCGAAAGCTCGGGTTTGAGAATATCATGCGCGCCTCAGCCCAAAACGGGCAGGGCATCAGCGAGCTACTTAGTACAATCATCAAAGTCATTCCGCGCAAAAAAGCCGTCAAGATCAAAGAATCTATTAAGGTGGCGTTGCTGGGTCGACCAAATGTTGGTAAGAGTGCCTTATTAAATTCGCTGGCCAACGAAGATATCGCGCTTGTTAGCGATGTAGCTGGCACTACTAGAGATGTAAACTCAGCCGAGCTTAGGTACAAGGATACGCTGATTGACTTATTTGACACTGCGGGTCTGAGGCGCCGTGGCAAGATATCGGCCGGGATTGAGTTTTTTTCGACTACCAGGACCAAAGCAGCTATCGATAAGGCCGACATTTGCCTGGTACTAATTGATGCCATCGAGGGGCTATCAAAACAAGACGAGCACATCATTGGTATGGTCAAAGAGGCCCAAAAAGCACTGATTGTGGTGGTTACTAAGTGGGATGCCGTCGAGGATAAAGACGAAAACCTAATGGCCTATATGGGCAACCAAATATCGGCCAACTTGCAGTACGTCTGGTGGGCACCACTGATATTTACTTCCGCCAACGATAAGCAGAATCTAGAAAAGCTCAAACAGCTCTTATTGGAAGTGAATGGGCGGATCAATACTAAGCTTGCCACCACCAAGCTCAACGAGCTTTTGCGCGAGGCTGTCAATAAGCAGCCACCCGTTACCACCAAAGGCTACCATGCCAAACTCAATTACATTACCCAGACCGGCAATAATCCGATTGAATTTTCGATCTTCGGCACGCACCCAGATTTGATACATTTTAGCTACTCTCGCTATCTAGAAAACCAAATACGAAAAAACTTCGAACTTATCGGCGTACCAATTAAATTGGTTTTCAAAAGCAAGTACAAAGAGAAATAGGTTTATAATAATAGCTATGAAACTTATTATCGGACTAGGCAACCCCGGGCAAGAGTACCATGATACCAGGCACAACCTCGGTTTTATGGTTATCGATGAGCTAGCCAAGAGACTCAAGGTGGGGCTCAAATTTGATAAAAAACTTAAGGCTGATGTCTCGGTCACGATGCACGGTGAGACGATTATACTAGCCAAGCCGCAAACCTTTATGAACCTCAGCGGCGATAGTGTTTTTAAGATCGCACATTTTTATAAGGTGGAACTGGCCGATATCTGGGTTGTTTCTGATGATATTGACCTTGATTTTGGCACTATCAGGGTGCGAGTTGGTGGCAGTAGTGGTGGGCATAATGGCCTAAAAGACATAATCGAAAAAATCGGCGAGGACTTTACGAGATTTAGGGTAGGTATTAAAAATGAAGCCTGCCAGGTGCTGCCTGCGGAGGCTTTTGTATTGCAAAAATTTGATGCCTCCGAACAAGCAAAGCTCGAGGATATTACCTCGAAGGCGGCTGAAATGATAATTGGTTCCCTCAAAGAGGGTATTGATGTTACATCTGTCAAATGATATAGCAGAGGTTTTTTGTAGCTTTTATTCCGCTCCATGCTCGCAATGCTAATTGTATGTTGATAAGCTAGATTTAATAAAAATAAAAATTAAAAAATAAAAAACAGACCAGCCGTATAAACTCGAACTGATCTGTTTATTATTCCCTTTAATGCCCCCGATAACGGGATTTTGGCGACCGTCATAAATATATAAATAGGCCGTGGCGTTAAAGGGAGTAATCTGCTCGCGAGATCTAAAAGGAGGGTGATTTTTAGATTAAGCCCCGCAGAGCAGATTACTCCCTTGAAATATATGGGAAATATGTTGTTATTAAAAGAACGAGTAGTATACTATCACATAAGAAGTATATTGTCAATAGTTTTTAATACTTATGTTTATAGTTATAGAAATAATTACAGATAGAGCAAGAAAATGAATATACAACATATTAGATATAATGACAATAGTTTTCCGAGTTTACTGCGGGGTATTGCTAGCCCACCAAAAGAACTATACGTAGCCGGAACTTTACCAGAACTGCCGATGGTGGCGATTGTTGGAACCAGAAAGCCCACTAGCTACGGCAGCGAGGTAACTTACCGCATCGCCAGTGAGCTGGCTAGAGCTGGCTTTTGTGTGGTTAGTGGTATGGCGCTGGGTATTGATAGTATCGTCCATAAGGCCGTCTTGGAGGCCGGTGGCTCAACACTGGCAGTACTCGGCTGCGGGCTCGATAAGCCCTATCCTAGAGCCAACACAGGCTTGTTTGAAGCAATCATCAAATCGGGCGGGGCTGTAGTTAGTGAGTACCCGGATGGTACAGAGCCACTACGCTTTAACTTTCCGGCTCGTAATAGAATAATCGCCGGGCTGAGTATGGCGACGGTTGTAACAGAAGCCGACGCTAAGTCTGGCAGTCTAATAACAGCCAACTTTGCCCTGCAAGCAAACCGCATGGTAATGGCTGTCCCTGGCAACACCACAAGTCTGCGCTCGGCTGGGCCTAATAATCTGATAAAGAGCGGGGCGAATTTGGTAACTGGCGCCTCTGACATCCTGGCCCTACTGGGATTTTTAAGCCCGCAGCTAGTTCGGGCCAAGCCAAAAGCCGATAGCAAACAAGAGGCCATCATAATGGATCTGCTTGAGGTCAAATCACTAACCTCTCAACAATTAATCGAAGAGACCAAAATCGATGCCATCAGCCTGGCTTCGATTATGAGCCTGATGGAGATAACCGGAAAAATAAAAAACCTTGGTGCTGGAAGCTGGATACTGGCTTAGAGTTGAAAAAATTAGGATAATGTAGTATAATATAATTGCAATGTTCTTCAGATAAACTAGCAAATGGAGCTACGGGGAATTGCCTTTCGCCCCTAATGGCTAGCCAGCCTTGAATAGGTTAAAGTCCAAAACAGTTACTCTTCATCCAGAGGTGAGCTGTAGGTGCTCCTGTCTTGGACCATGGTAAGCTGCTTTACTGCTAGCTAGAGATTGCAAAATAAGGCTCAGTGGCATGCCTCTGCAACCAATCGCAGGGTGGAGAAGTCGGTCTGGTACAGGAGAACTTGCCTCTCCTGCCGGCTGCCTAATTGCTATCTCTAGGGAGGGTCACTCCAAAAATGACTGCTGCTTCGATACTAGTGCCGAAGTGGTAAATCTGAAGAATTAGGGCTCGGTGGATGATTCCACCGAGCCCTTTACTATTTATTGCGACACTATTATGAGCGGCTAATAGACAAATGCCGACTCGCAGTGCGACACGAACAGACATTTTTATCTCAAGTTCTTTTTATTATTGCTTACGCTTATCGATGGTAGTATAGTAAATAATATAAATATTAATAAAAGTAGATATAATGTCTAAAGCTAAGGTTAAGTCTAAAAGTAATATCGGTGAACTAATTTCAGGTCTCGTTTTGCCGGGTATGTTTGTGATGGCTTGGGTTTTTGCCTTAACTGGCTCACGAGCGCCAATGTCTGCCGGTGTCGAGACCAACGACATCAATGCCATTCATTGGCTTTTGTATTTTGTAGGCTGGGTTTTTCTATTCTCGGCTGTAATGCACTCGATATTTGCCAAGAAAATGGCCAAAAGTATTGGCTGGGTTACAAATGGCTTTCAGTACGAGATTGCTGCCGTCAGCCTGGGACTTGGGTTAGCTTGTTTTTATGCCATTGGTGCTGGTATAGAGGCTTGCGTTGCCATCGCCCTACCAATCATTACTTTTTTGTTTTTTGCAGGGCTCAACCACTTGTATGAAATAATTCGTGACAAAAACTATGCTCCTAACAATAGCCTGGTACTAATCTATGACTTTGGTATGTCGGTTTCACTTTTTGTGCTAATACTGCCTTTTATAAAAATCTAAAGCTCACTACTGCATGAAACCAAACTACGCTTTTTGTAGTATAACTTTATATTTTTTTTACTATAGCTCGCGTGATGCAATAATAATTTTCTATTTTGCTGAGGTTTGACAATATTGGGTGTTGTATTATATAGTTCTTTTCTTGTGCAGATTTGCATTAATACCAATTAAACATTAGCATATTCAAGTAGCCATATAAATCCATGCCAAAAAACCTAGTAATAGTAGAATCACCGGCCAAAGCCAAAACTATCGAGAAATACCTTGGTAGTGATTTTGAAGTACTAAGCAGCATGGGGCACATTCGGGCAATCGCCAAAAAGAATAAGGACGGCGGGGACGCGATTGATATTGAGGCTGGTTTTGTGACCAGCTACGAAGTAGACCCAGACAAAAGAAAGACCATCGCGGCGCTCAAAAAAGCCGCAAAAGGGAAGGCTGTCTGGCTGGCTACCGATGAAGACCGCGAAGGAGAGGGGATTGCCTGGCACCTCTGCGAAGTCTTGAAGCTCGACCCATCTACTACCAAACGAATCGTATTTCATGAAATAACCAAAGATGCTATTGAGTCGGCCGTTAAAAATCCTCGAGTGCTCGATATGGATTTAGTACAAGCCCAGCAAGCCCGGCAAATACTCGATCGAATAGTGGGTTTTGAATTATCACCTGTGGTCTGGAAAAAAGTACCTGGTGGCAAATCGGCAGGAAGGGTCCAGTCGCCAGCTGTGCGCTTGCTGGTGGAGCGGGAGCGCGAGATAGAGGCATTTGCGGGCAGTAGCTCATTTAAGGTCGTGGTTATCTTTACCGTTGCTGGGGCAGACATAAAAGCCGAGTTGCCGACTAAATTCGATAGCGAGAGTAAGGCCCAGGCTTTCTTAGAAAGTCTGATTGGTGCAACATTTACGATCGCCGATGTCACAACCAGCCCGAGTACTCGTAACCCTGGGCCGCCATTTACGACCAGCACCTTACAACAAGAAGCCAACAGCCGGTTGGGCTTTAGCACCAAGGCCACGATGTCGTCGGCTCAAAAACTCTACCAAGAAGGCAAAATAACCTACATGAGAACCGATTCGGTCAATCTTAGTAGTCAGGCTCTGGGCCAAATGGAAAAATACATTAAATCCGAGTATGGGCAGAGCTACCATCAGCAAAGGACTTTCAAAACTAAGTCCAGTGGTGCCCAAGAGGCACACGAGGCGATACGCCCAACCGACTTTGCACTACAAGTCGCCAGCGGCGATAGCTACAATCAAAAGCTTTACCAACTAATTCGCTCTCGAGCCCTGGCTAGCCAAATGGCACCGGCCAAACTCGAAAAGACGACGATTACTATAGAGATTTCAAAAAATGATGCGACGCTAGTCGCCAAAGGTGAAATAATTGTCTTTGATGGTTTCTTGAAAGTTTATGGCGCTAATAAAAAAGTTGACGACATCTTGCCAGCTGTCAAAGCTGGAGATAGCCTGAACTACACAACTGCCACCGCCAAGCAGGTTTTTGCGCGGCCACCAGCTCGTTATAGCGAAGGTAGCCTAGTAAAAAAGCTCGAGGAGCTCGGCATTGGCCGACCATCGACCTACGCCACCATCATCAATACTGTCCAAATCAGAGACTACGCGATAAAGGGCGAGGGCGAGGGCACGCCGCGCGATGTGATTGTTTTATCACTTCAAGACAACCAGCTTAAGCGAGCTGTTGAGGAGGAAAAGACCGGCTCGGATCGTGGCAAGCTTGTGCCGACCCCCAGCGGCGAAGTGGTTAGCGATTTTCTGACCAGTCATTTTGACAGAATCGTAGATTATGATTTTACCGCTAGGGCCGAGCAAGAATTTGACCAGATTGCCGATGGTAAGCTAGAACGCAATAAAATGCTTAAAGACTTTTATATTCCTTTTCATAAGCTCATAGAAAAGTCTGCCGATATCAAGAGAGATGAAGTAGCGCAGTCTCGTGAGATTGGTAAAGACCCAAAAACTGCTAAGCCGATAATTGCGCGTTTTGGTCGTTTCGGACCAATGCTACAAATGGGCTTGACTGAAGACGAAACCGATAAGCCGCGTTTTGCACCGATGCCAGCAGGGGCCAAGATCAATACCGTGACACTCGAACAAGCACTTGAAATGTTTAAGTTACCCAGGACCGTCGGCAAAACTAAAGATGGCCAAGATATCATGGCTAATATTGGTCGCTTTGGGCCCTATATTCAAGTCGATAAGCTTTTTGTATCGATTAAACCACTTGACCCTCAAACCATTACGATCGAGAAGGCCTTGGAGCTATACGACGCCAAGCTAATCCAGGAAGCTGAGAAAAACATCACTGATTTTGGTGATGGAGTGAAGGTTTTAAATGGTCGCTACGGACCATACATCACCGACGGCAAGAAGAATGCTAAGCTACCAAAAGATACTGAGCCCAAAAGTATTACGCACGAGCAAGCCATCAAAATGCTGGCCGAAGCTCCAGCCAAGGGCAAGAGAAGCTTTAAAAAACGGTCTCCAAAGAAAAAATCTTAAGCTCATTATAAGTCTTAAAATATAATATAGTTGACCGTAAGCGAGTTAGATGTTATAATGTTCTAGATAGGAAATGGCCCAATCTGGTCATTTTGTCAATTAAAGTCATTATGAACGAATTTACTCATCAACAACTTAATAGCTTGGTCGAATCGGCACTTGGTACTCTCAAAAAAGAGCGCGATAGGGATGTTTTGAGACGCAGGGGCGGTATCAGCACCGAGGCTCAAACTCTGGAAAAAATTGGTAAAGACATGAATATTACCAGAGAAAGAGTGCGTCAAATCGAAAAGAGCGCCTTGCTTCGTCTGCAAGACAAGTATGACTCGAAACAATCCTTTACCCTAGCCCTAAACAGCCTCATCAGTAAAAATGGCGGCTTAATAAGCCTTGAGGGCCTTAGCCAAGCTACTATGCTCGACAGTATTCTTATTCCGCAGGTTATATTTTTGATTAAAATAAATCCAGACATTGTTTTTGTTGATCGTAATGATTACTACACGGCCATAATCGCCGACGCTGCGAGCTTTAAAGCAGAAAGCATCAGATCGATTCATGACGATCTAGTAGAGACTATCCGAGACCATAATAAACCAGCAAAATTTACTAATATCTATAAGCTTATCGATGGACCACACAGCCAAGAAACGCTACTTGAAATAGCTAAGGCATCGCGACACCTCAGCCAGCTTGATGGTAATTGGGGTCTAACTAGCTGGCCTGAAGTCAATCCAAAAAGTATTCGCGACAAGATATACCTAGTGCTAAAAAAGATTGGCCGACCGATACATTTTTCTGAAATTGCCGACAAAATATCGGTCGTGGCAGCTAACCCTAAAAAAGTTACTACTCAGGCCGTTCATAATGAACTTATCAAGGATCCGCGTTTCGTACTTATAGGACGCGGCATCTATGCCTTATCGGAATGGGGCTACCGTTCTGGCACTGTTGCTGACATCATAAATGACATACTCATTGAAGAGAAAGGACCACTAGCAAAAGATGAGATTGTTAGGCGTGTGCTAGCTCGCAGACAAGTCAAGACCACAACTATTGTTTTGAATCTACAAGAAAAACCGCAGTTTAAGAGGATCGAAAAGGGAGTCTACGGACTGGCCTAAAGCTCAAGCAGTTAGCTAAAAGAGCAGAAATTAAGTACAATAATAGAATCATAATATGGAAATCTTAAGCACTATTTTTATAACGATTGCTCAGGTATTAAATACCGTACTATTCCAATTCTGGGGATGGGTTCTTGTGGCTGGCTGGCTGGCTTACAAAATATGGAAAAACAACCAGAAGGTAGCCTACATAGAGCGTTCGGAGCATGTTCTTTTGCAAATTATTGTCCCTAAGGACAATGAAAAAAAAGAACTCTCAGCCGAACAGCTCTTTGCTAGTCTGCATGGAATATTGACTCCCGTCGCTGACGACGGCACTATTCAGGAGCATATTAGCTTCGAGATAGTTTCGCACGACCACTTGATTTATTTTTATGTCTGGTGCCCGAAACACCTCAAAGATTATATCGAGAGCCAAGTTTATGCCCAGTATCCACTAGTGCAGATTACACCAATGGATGCCGATTACAGCACAAAAGATTTGGCAGGCAGAGGCGCCTTTACAACCGAGCTAGTGCTTACTAAAGATGAAATTTTCCCGATTAAAACCTTTTTGACTTTTGAGGTAGACCCTCTGGCGGGCTTGACTACTGTTTTATCAAGTCTCGGAAATGACGAGGAGATGTGGATTCAAGTACTACTAGAGCCTGTCGATGATAAATGGCACACCAAATCTTTGCAATACGTAGATGAAGTTCGGAACGGCAAAAAGTCTGGAATCTTTGATAATTGGCAACGCAGGACTCTGAATTCGCCCTTCAAATTTACCAGACTACTAGCTTCGGCGGCATTTACGCCTAGTATCTACCAAGCAAAGACGGCACCAAAATCAAAGCCAGATAAAAAGGAGCTTTCGACTGGCCAGACGACACTGCTAACAGCCATCGAGACTAAGGCCCAAAAGCTCGGCTACGCCGTCAAGATCCGAGTTTGCTATATCGGAATTAGCGAACAAGCTGCCAAACAGCGTTTGCAGGCCCTGGTTGGTGGCTTTAAGCAATTTAATACCATTAACCTCAATGGCTTTGGCGGCACCCCGATGGTAGAGGGACAGCCCGGCATAGAGGCCTACCAGCAGAGGCTGTTTGATGACTCGGGCTATATACTCAATATCGAAGAAGTCGCGAGTGTTTTTCATTTGCCCCATACCAGTGTAGAAACACCAAATATTGCCTATACCTCGACCAAGGTAGGGGAGCCGCCAGCTGGCTTACCGACCCTAGTCAATACCAAGCCAGAGGACTTGAGCCTGTTTGGTAGCACAACTTTTAGGCAGGGCAATATCAAATTCGGAATCAAACGCATTGATCGTGAGAGGCACCTGTATGTAATCGGTAAGAGTGGGGTAGGTAAGTCCTTTATGCTAAACCTCCTAGCACTATCTGATATTCACCAAAACGAAGGCTTTGCAATTGTTGACCCGCACGGCGATTTGGCCCAAGACATTATGCGTTTTATACCCGAGCATCGTATTAAGGATGTAATATATATTAACCCCGACGATGTCGACTTTCCGGTGGCTTTTAATCCTATGGAATACAGCGATGTGAACAGGCGCAATAACATTGCCTCTGAGATTGTCGGCGTCCTAAAAAAGATGTTCGGCGACAGCTGGGGCCCTAGGCTAGAGCACATTTTGCGTTTTACGCTATTGGCCTTATTGGAGACTCCAGGTACTACGATGCTCGGAATTACCCGCATGCTGACAGACAAAAACTACCGCAAAATGATAGTCGATAATGTTGCCGACCCGGTCGTCAAGGCTTTTTGGCTAACAGAGTTTGCCAGCTGGAATGATAAGTTTGCGGCCGAGGCCGTCCAGCCGGTTCTAAATAAGGTTGGTGCTTTTACGGCCGTGCCGATAGTTCGCAATATTATTGGTCAACCGAATAGTTCATTTTCAATTCGTAAGGCCATGGATGAAGGTAAAATTATCATTGTAAACCTCAGCCGCGGTCTGATTGGTGAGGACAACGCCGCCATTTTGGGCTCGCTAATTATTACCAAAATCCAGCTCGATGCGATGAGCCGTTCGGACATCGCAGATATCGCAGCTAGGCGACCATTTTACCTTTATGTAGATGAGTTCCAGAATTTTGCAACAGAATCTTTTGCGGTAATTTTATCTGAAGCTCGTAAGTACGGCCTGAGGCTGACAGTTGCCAATCAGTACGTCTCGCAGATGCCAGAAGAGGTTAGGGACGCGGTTTTTGGTAATGTCGGCTCGATGGTAGCCTTCAGAGTGGGAGCCGATGACGCACAATATTTGTCCAAATACTTTGAGCCGGCTTTTGAGCCAATCGACTTGGTGAATCTGGATAAACGAAATATTTACGTATCAATGAGTATTGAGGGCCAAACCTCTATTCCATTTAGCGCGCAGAGTTTGAATATGCCACCACCTTCTGACGATCATACAACTGCCATTATCGAGCATTCTAGACACCATTATTCGATACCGCGCTCAGAAGTAGAGCAGATTATAGCCGAATGGGCGGCTCCTCCGGACCCCAGAGACGCTGCCAATCAAAATGATAGCTCCAAGCCCGCCTACGGCCAAGCAAACAGCCAGACAGCTCCCAAGCAGCCTCAGCCAGCTCAAAATAAACCAGAGCTCCATGGCGTTGAGCCCAAAAGGTACAGCGATATGATAAAAAATAAAGACCACGGGTCCAACCAAAACAAGCGGTATAAGAAGCATTACAAAAAATAGCTAGTGATTTGGATAGCAGGCTAGTTTTGCTTTTATGTAAGTAAAAAAAGCTATACTAATACATGACTATTGCATAAATATACTATGTCGCACAATATATCTTTTGCGACATTATAACCACTAAAAGCCAATTAACGGCTAAAATGCCGTTTTGCATATTTTATTCGACTTCCCTATTTTTTTAGTTTTTTTCCATTGCTGCAGCGCATTAGTAATCGCACTGCGCTTAGCTTGTGTTGCTACTTAAAAAAGACAAATAAACAAAAACCGAACTAGAAGAGGGGTTGCTGGCATTCTAGCCTTATTGGCTGTTATTTGATTGGCTTACTTATAAAAGGCTCGGCCTGGCACGCGCAGATCGATGTATTGGGTGGCTTTCTTGTTTTGAGAAGCCAGCAAATCTAGCGTTGCTTGCAGCGATTTGAGCTGCGATTCTGGTGTTTCTTCAGTGTTGAACTTAATTTCATAGCCGGCGTTAGTCTTGACGAGCAGCTCTTTGGTAGTTTCGGTAATATAGATTTTTTCTGGTCCCAGCGACTTGGCTTTGATGTAGTCGCCAATTTTAATCGCGAAGCTCACGAAATCTCGTGAAAGTATTTTGTTGCCAACATCTACTGGCAAGCTACTACCGTCGGTAAGTGTGGTTAGTGCTGGCGTGTTTTCGCCCTGTAGTTCGCTCATAACTCGACCGTTGATCGAAACAATGTATTTTTTACTACCGGTTTTCCAGACTATGGCTGACTTTTGCTCATCTGTTTTTATGATCAGCTTATTGGGAAATTGCTTCTCTACTATGATATCTTCTTGGCCCGTGAAAGTTTTTTGTAGTATTCCCTTTAGGCTCTTGGCATCCAAAAAGAGCCAGTTCTTCCCTGCTAGGCTAGATTTAAGGTATTTTGTTACTTCACCGCTCAGACTCTGCGAAAGTTCGGTGTTCGGTCCTTGTACATCTACCTTATCGATTCGAAAAATACTAGAAAAAAACACTACTCCGATTATGATGCCAAGCAAGATAATGTATGGAGACGACTTAACAATTAGCCTCCACCAGTTGACTTGCCTTCGTGGCTTGTCGACACCAGGAGCAGACTTTGAGCTAACTTGTTCGAGTGGCGTAAATTCGTAGGACCTTTTGACTTGCCGCTTGTTCAATCTATTGGCCCTTTATTTTTATTACCCAAGGAAATAATTATTTGAGCGAGCGAAATTGACGCATCGGGTTTGAAAAACTTATGAATTGTAGTAGCAAGATATTGCATCGAGTTTTTGTCGTCGTACAATTTAGAAATATCATTGATCAGCCGGAGGCCTTCGATGTCGTTTTGTTGTAGCAGTCGAATTGCTCCCTGCCTCGCAAGATACTGAGCATTTTTTAGCTGGTGCTGATTAGTAGAGCTCGGTAACGGAATAATGATCGAGGGCTTCGACAACGCCGCTAGTTCGGAGATTGAATTCATTCCGGCCCTTGCTACTACAATATCTGACCAATGATAGGCGGCCAGCATTTCGCTAGTCAAAAAACCGTGCGGGTCGTAGCTGTGCTTCTGCTCTGCCGGCAAGCGGTGCTTCATAAAGCGGGCGCGCTCAATCCCCTGCTTGCCTGCTATATGTAAGATATTGAAGTTTTTAGTCAGTAGCTCGATGTTACTAAATATCAGATTGTTAATAAATTCGGCACCCTGAGACCCAGCAAAAATCATAATGTTCGGTTTTTGTTCAGATGGCTTTTTTGCTATTGTATCGGCGTCGATATAATACTCCGGACGCACAGGGTTACCAGTGAAATAAAGCTTTGATGTGTCCTCTACGCTGTAGGCATCTTTCGGAAAGCTGACAGCGATTGCCGAGGCCCGCTTGGCTAAGATGCTATTTGCCTTACCCATCACCACATCACTCTCATGAATGACATATGGGATATTCAAATGCGCTGCTGCCAATCCGACCGGTAAGCCAACGTGACCTCCCTTAATGAAGATTACGTCGGGCCTAAACTGCTTAATTATTTTGCGGCTATATGAATACCCCTTGATAGTTTTTAAGATATCTGTGGCATTTAGAGCTTGGGTCTTGAAATCAGTTATTTCGCGCAGTTTGCCGCGACCGTATCTTCTGAACTTGCCGCTGGGGATTACTTTATAGTCAATGCCGCTATGTTTGAGCAAGCTAGTTTCATAATCGTTGCCGGAGCAAACGAATAATATTTCGGTGGCAGGATTAAGCTTGTGAATTGACGCGATGACGGCGAGTACCGGCGATATGTGCCCGGCTGTTCCGCCCCCCGCTACTAGGATCTTCATTATAGACCTCCTTATAGGTGTATTTAGAAATGTTTTGCAATATTCCCACCGCCGTTAGCAGTGCCAGCATACTGGTGCCTCCATAGCTCACAAACGGTAGTGTTATGCCGGTCAGTGGAATCAAATTGAGCATTGCCGATATATTAATTAGGGCCTGGAAGGTTATCCAAAATATAATACCACTGGCAAGTAATCTGCCAAAATTGTCGGGTGCTGTTCTGGCAATCCTCGCACCTCTCCAAAAAAGCAGCCCAAATATCGCCACCACCAATGAAGCGCCGATCAAGCCGGCTTCTTCGCCAATGATTGCAAATATAGAATCGTTAGTTGCCTCTGGAAGATAGCCATAGGCCTGGAGGCTTTTACCTAGCCCCCTGCCGAATATACCGCCGCTACCAATGGCGATGAGGGCTTGGTTGATATGGTAGCCAGCTCCCGATGAATCTTCGGTAGGATTAAAAAATGTGGTTAGTCTGGCAATTCGATAAGGCGCCAGCATTGCTAGTAGCGTTGCAACCCCACCGAGGGATAGAGTGGCAATCGTTGCGCTCCACCACTTAACTCCAGAGATGAAATACATCGCGAGCATCGTAGATATTATGACCATCGCGCTACCCATATCTCTTTGTATTGCGACTGCCAGAATAACAATTACAGAAATTATTAACATAAATGGCAACAAGCCTTCCAGCGGCTTGGACAGGTTTTTTTTATTTTTTGTTAGCCAAGCGGCCATAAATATCACGGCCCCTATCTTGAAAAACTCGACCGGCTGAAAGCTAAAAAAGGCCAGCTTGACCCAGCGGGTGGCTCCACCACTACTAATTGATATACCTGGCACCAAAACCAAGAACATCAGCACGATTGTGCCGATAAATATCGGTGTGGCGTGTTTTTGCCAAAAATGATAGTCGATTTTACTAGCTACTAGCCAGCCAGCAATACCTAGTAACATACCAACAGACTGGGTAATAAAAAAACTATTTGTATCGCTAGTGCCTGAAGTGCGTTTTAAAACCGCAATCCAGCCGGTGGAGTATATCAAAACTAGTCCAATGCCGACTAGGATCAAAACTAGTAATGTTAGCAGGTAGTCTGGGCGGTGTTTATAAAAGATTGCTTTTTTTTGTTTTTGGCGCTGCTCCATTTTGCTATCCTTTGCCGACCAGTGCAATCATGACCCCTAGCCCGGCGCTAACCCCTCCAATAATCCAAAGTCGCATCGTAACTTTTGTTTCGGGCCAGCCCTTGGCTTCTAGGTGGTGATGAAGTGGTGCAGAAATAAATACTTTACGCTTGAAAATTTTCTTAGATAGTATCTGGATGACACTCGAGCCGGCTTCGGCCACGAAGACGAGCCCGATAATCGGCAACACAAAAACAGAATTAGTTAGCATCGCTACAACGCCAAGGGCGGTACCAAGGGCAAAGGAACCAACATCGCCCATAAAAAATCTTGCTGGAAAAATATTGAACCAAGTGTAGGCTAGTACGGCACCAGCTGTGGCCATACAAAAGCCAGCTATTCCGACATTGCCTTGGGCCAAGGCGATAATGGCAAAAGCCCCAAAAGATGTGGCCAAGAGCCCACCCGAGAGACCATCTAGGCCATCGCTGATATTGACGGCATTGGCAGTTGAGACAATTACTAAAATAAAAAGTGGTATGTACAAGATTCCAATTTCGAAGTCACCAACGGCTGGTATATGTATAATTCCATAGCCGAGTTTAAAGTAAAAATACAATGCCCCTGCTATGGCAATCAGTAAAATAAGTGAAAACTTGATAATACTTTTTAAGCCCGCCACCCCTTTGCCTGAGCCACGGATGTTGATTATATCGTCGAGCAGACCAATAGAGCCGGCAGCCAATAGGCCAAATAACGGTAAGTAGGTTTGGGATCTTGATAAATTTAATGTTAGCGTCACAATCGTGACGGCTAGGATTATTATTATACCGGCCATTGTTGGGATGTTGCGTTTATGCTTCTCGGCATGGAGGCTCGCAAAAACTGTAGCTTTCTCGCCCGTCGTGGTCGTTTCGCGCATTTTTTTCCAGAGCTTAAGCTTAAATGCAAAATAGGTATAAATGGGTGTCAGGGCGATGGCTATACCAAAGCCCAGCGAGGCCTGAATAAAAATGAAGATGAAATTTTGAGTTAACTGTTGGTCTGTCATGGTGTTCCTTTATTTTAGCAAAAAATACGCCTAATTCCCACTCGGGGCTATCTGATAATACATAAACAGCTGTCTAGCTACCTCGGCAAAAGCCGGTACGGTGGTTTTTTCTGCAAAACCATCGACCCGTGGGTAGTTAACTCGGACAAGGATCACAAACTTTGGGTCTTCTACTGGTGCAAAGCCCACGAAGCTACCGATGTTTTTGCTTTCCTCGTAGCCGCTGCCATCGGACTTTGGCACCTGGGCAGTACCTGTTTTGCCAGCAATCGAATATCCGGGTGTCCGGGCTGGCCAACCAGAGCCACGCTGAACAACTTGCTTCATCATTTCGGCAAGTTCGGCAGCCGATTGGCGACTCATTACATCGTTTCTGACGACCGATGGCTTGCTCAGAACTATCTCGCCGTTAGCCTTGGTCTCTTTATCGACTATATAGGGTTTATATAGAGTTCCGCCGTTAGCGATAGCCGAGACTGCATTGACCAGCTGAAGATTAGTAACCGAGATTCCCTGACCAAAGCTCATGTTGGCGTAATCAACATTATAGCTATCTGGCTTTTTGACAAAACCCTTAACCTCGCCAGCTAGCTCGATGCCCGTGCGCTCACCAAAACCAAACTTCTTAATGTAATCATAAAACACTTCCTTGGCCTTGCTGGTTATTTCGTTGGGATTGGTGCCGAGCTGCCTGAGCACAAAAACAACACCAGTATTGAGAGATTTTTGTATGACATCGGTCATAGTAGAAATGCCATACTTTTTATCGTTAGAATTTTTGACGACGCGGTCGTCTATTTTGACCTCTCCGGTGTCTTCATATTTGGTATCTGGCTTGACCTTGCCGGTATCAAGGCCGGCCGCCATGGTAATAACTTTAAAGCCAGAGCCTGGTTCGTATTGGCTAGATATACTGCTATTTGTGAATTTATAATACTCGTCTGGCGAAACAGCCTGGTAGTTATTGGGGTCGTAACTAGGATAATTAACCATGGCACGGATTGCTCCAGTTTTAGGATCCATAACGACAATGCTACCAGACTCGGCCTGGTTAGTCTTGACGGCTGTTTCGATGGCTGTGGCGGCCATTTGCTGAATATTGCGGTCAATAGTTAGCACCAGATCGCTGCCGTTTTCGGGCCTGATGATGGTGTTTTCATTAGATGTAATTGGTACACCCAAAGAATCAGTAATTGCTCTGCTGACGCCGTCTTTGCCAGAGAGGCTTGAGTTTAAGAATTGCTCAATGCCGTATTGCCCCGCACCGTCGCTGTTGACATACCCAGTGATGTGCGCAAATAGCTCGCCTTCGGGATAATTACGGCCGTCTTGGGGGTATAAGATGATTCCAGGTAGCTTCAACTTTTTTATTTCCTCAGCGTCAGCCGA
Organism: Patescibacteria group bacterium; assembly: GCA_009691555.1. Taxonomy (GTDB): domain Bacteria; phylum Patescibacteriota; class Saccharimonadia; order CAILAD01; family BJGX01; genus SICB01. The sequence continues at coordinate 25,306 of SICB01000003.1, forward strand.
GAGCAGCGACTTTTTAATAACCAAATAGCGGTTGTCTTTATTGTTTAGTTTCGATTCTAAGCCTGCGCTCTCGTCGCCAGGCAGGTATTTACTAAGTTTGCCGGCCGTGTCGGCTGAGTCTTTGACAAACTTCGGGTCGGCCGCCAATAAAAATAATTGCTGATTTAGGGCTATCGGATAGACTGCTCCATTGCCATCATTGACATATATCTGTCCCCTTCGGGCAGTGATATCGAATTTGCGCGTTTGTTGGGCGTTGGCTTTTTCTAGATATAATTTATTTTGAAAGAGTTGCACATAGACTAGCTTGCCAAATACAATAGCCCCCAAAATAGCCATTAATATCATCAGATAAAAAATGCGCTTAGTTGGTATCGGCTCTAGAATCTCGCTATCTGGCATAGACGCCTAGCGAGCAGTGGTGTAAGAAACTGTCTTGACGGCTGAAAGCTGGGCTGTCTGAGCAGCTTTCTTGGCCTCTGCAATCGACTGCAAACGTGCTGCGTCGATACTCAGGTTGTCTTTGGTAGTTTGTAGTACACCCTGTTTGTTCTCGAGGTTTGATATTTTATAGTTAAAAGTTGATGTTTTGGTCACCTGATTAAGATACATCAAACCTAGCAATATCACTAGCCCTACCAGCATCAGCGAAGCCGTTACTGGTCCGGTCTGGAACTTGATCTTGTTTTTGACGATATTTTGGTTTTTTCTTAATGACATTGCTGCTGTGGACATGTAGGCTCCTCGTTTGTTTTATTTTTTTGTTTTTGTTTTTGTTTTTTGTAACCAGAAACTATTTAACTACTCGAACCTTGAGCTTTCGGGCTCGTGGGGATTGGTCTTTGACTATGATACTCATATTCGGACTCCTTTTGTTTTTGTTTAGTTTATTTTTTCGACGAGTCGAAGTTTGGCACTTCGGGCTCGCGGGTTGTTATCTTTGATTGATCCCTTAATCGGCTTTTTATTAACTAGCCGATAGTTTGGTGAACTTATTTCACTACCAGTAACTAGGTCTTTGACGCCTGTAGTAATTTCTTTGAAGTAGCGTTTTACTATTCTGTCTTCAAGGCTATGGAAGCTAATGACCGCTAATCGGCCATTTTTTTTGAGCTGTCCGGTTGCCATTGGAAGTACCCTTGAGAGGCTTACTAGCTCTTGGTTGACTTCAATCCGTATGGCCTGAAAGGTCTTGGTGGCTGGATTGATCTTGGAATTGGCCGGCAAAACGCTAGAGACTATCGTTGCTAGCTGCTTGGTGGTTTTTAGTGGCTCGAGCTGACGCTGGGCGACTATCGCCGAGGCGATTCGCCTGGATTTGGTTTCCTCACCGTAGCGGTATATGACGCTAGCTAGGTCTGCTTCGGAATATTGGTTTACGACCTGCTCGGCAGTTAGGGCTTGGCCTCGGTTCATGCGCATATCCAACTTTGCCTCTTGGCTAAAGCTAAATCCGCGATTGGCTTGGTCGAGCTGCGGAGACGAAACTCCGATATCCATCAAGACTCGATCTACCTTTCCGATACTATTCCAGTCGATATCTGCAAAATTGCAATGTATATACTCTACATTTGAGCTAGCTGAGAACTTATTTTTAAGCTCCAGGATTGCTTCGATGTCTGTATCGACTAGTACTAATCGTCCGGCTGGACCGATGAGACCGAGGATCTTCTCGGAGTGTCCACCGTATCCGGCTGTCATATCGACAACCGTCTGGCCACTTTTAAGATTAAGTAGCTCGATGGTTTGCTCTAGTAATACTGGTTTGTGTAATTTCATTGTCAAGGTCACCTATTTAGCAGCCAGTTATTGATGTTTGTTTTTGTTTTTTGGTTAAAGAGCTCAAGGCTTTTGGCGCTTGAACTGCTATGTGGTAAGGACTTCAATGAGTCCTTATTGAGTGTGTGAGATAGTTTGTGAGGTGGAGTTTTAAATTTTCTCATAAGATGCTAGGGTCTTTATTTAAGCGTCACCCTCCAGAAACGCTTACTGACTGCCAAATAGTTGACTTTGTGTTTTTGATTTTTATTTTTGTTTTTAAGGATCTGGCTATTATAAGTCCAGCGAAAGGCTTTACTTAGGTACTATTCGCCAGTACTTGCCGGCACGGACCAGCACGACTGCGCGAGCATTGCTCAGTAAAGCCATTTGATGGGCTTCTAATGTTACTCTTCCCTGCTTGGAATCAAGCTTAGAAATGGATTTGCCTACTCTGAATTTAACATTCAAATCGGCGATCGATTCATCTAGAATCTCGCCTGATAATGCGGTTTCCATTTCGCTGTCCCAAACCGTTTTGGAGTAAAGGTGCAGGTATTGGCCGAAGCCTTGGGTAACTACTACTTCGTTTCCTAATTCGCTTTGCAATTCACTAGGAATTGTAAGCCTATTTTTGTCGTCTAGTTTTCTTTCGAAGTAATCCATTGTTTCTCTTTTGTTACCCACTTTTACCCACTAGAACCATTGTACTCCCCTTCACTACCCACTGTAAAGGGTTTTTGAGATACTTTTTTGTATAATAAATAGAGCCTTTTATATGCTGAATATACGAACAAAATACGAATTACCCACTTAAAAATGTTTGCTATAATAGTTTTATGAGACACCTAAAAAAGATTTCACCAGACTACATTCATAGTGCATTTTTTGGAGTCGAGGACAGCTTGATATCGACGACCGGCGCTTTGGCTGGTATTGCCATCGGGTCGGGTAATAGGTCTGTGATACTGCTTACCGCCCTAGTTATAATTGCTGTCGAGTCGACCTCGATGGGAGCCAGCGAGTTTATTGGTGAGGAGACCGAAGAGGAAATAGAAAAGCTAAAACTCCCCGCCAACCCAAAAATCAGCGGCTTACTGATATTTTTCTCGTATGTCGTAGCTGGCCTGGTGCCTTTGGCTCCTTATTTATTCCTCGCTCCGGCGCAGGCCATACCAATAAGCGTCGTGTTGGCTTTAGTTGGCCTAGCCATACTAGGGGTAATTAAAGGAAAGCTCACAAAATTAAATCCCTTAAAGTCAGCATTTGAAGTACTAATAATCGGTGGGATTGCGACATCGATTGGAATTGTGGTTGGAGTGGTGTTTAAGGTTTAGGCTTATAAAATTAGGCTACAAGCCGAGCTTGTCGTCCAGATAAGTCCTTAGCTCACTTATTTTGATGCGTTCTTGTGCCATGGTGTCGCGCTCGCGCACCGTAACGGCGCTGTCTTCGAGGCTTTCAAAATCGACTGTCACACAAAATGGCGTACCAATCTCGTCCTGGCGGCGGTAGCGCTTACCAATAGACTGGGTTTCGTCGTACTCAACGTTATAATCTCCGGCCACAGTATCGAATACGTCATTGGCCAGCTTAGACAGCTCGGGTTTTTTACTAAGCGGCAGTACCGCTACTTTTACAGGGGCAATCTCTGGCTTGAAGCGCATCACAACGCGCTCCTCGCCGTTAACTTCTTCTTTGTCGTAAGCATCAAGCATGACAGCCATTAGTAGCCGCTCGACACCGACTGATGGTTCGATTACATAAGGCAAAAAACGCTGGCCGGTAAGCTCATCAAAATACGATAGGTCCTTGCCGCTCTGTTTGGAGTGCGCCTTGAGGTCGTAATCGGTACGGTTGGCGATGCCATAGAGCTCTTTAAACCCAAATGGGTATTGGTATTGAATATCGACGCTGGCCTCGGCATAGTGTGCCCGCTCATCACTGGCGTGGTCGTGATACTGAAGATTATTTTGGCTTAGGCCAAGACTTAGTAGCCACTCCATGGCTGCAGTCTTAGAGGCTTCGTACTGGTCTTTGGCTTGGTCAGGGTGGGTGAATAGTTCTAGCTCCATTTGGCTAAACTCACGCAGCCTAAAAATAAAATCACCGGGTGTTATTTCGTTACGAAAAGCCTTGCCTATTTGAGCTATGCCGAAGGGTAGTTTTTTGCGGGTTGTCTCGCGAACATTTTCGTACTGCGAAAAAATACCACCGGCTGTTTCGGGCCGGAGATAGGCTTCATTGGAAGCGTCCTGGACTGGCCCAACCGAAGTCTTGAACATCATCTGGAAGGTTCTGGACGGCGTAAATGAGTCTTTGGCATCGCAGCTTGGGCAGGCTAGGCTTACTAGTTTTTCATCGAGCTTTTTGAGGTCATTGGTATCGACCCCGGCAAGATGGTCGGCCCTAAAACGGTGCTTACAAGCCTTGCAATCGACCATTGGGTCGACAAAGGTTTCGATATGGCCGCTGGCTTTCCAGAGTTCTGGGTTTTGTATGATGGCGGTATTGATACCTACAACATTAGATTTTTTATAGACAAAATTCTTCCACCAGCTCGATTTGATGTTGTCGGCCAGCTCTGATCCGTATGGTCCGAGGTCCCAGAACCCCGCAATGCCGCCATAGATATCCGAAGCCTGAAACACAAAACCGCGCCGCTTGGCGTAGCTCGTTAGCTCTTCCATCGATAATTTGTTTTGAGGTTTATTCATAACTATATTATACCTCAGCTAGACGATGCCATGCAAAAAATTTGTGCTCTCGGACATCACTTTGGCGCTTTTTATTTTACGTTCTAGGTTGTACTGCAAATAATCGATAAT
>SICB01000037.1 GCA_009691555.1 Patescibacteria group bacterium
TCGCGCCAAATACAGTACCGCTTGCGCGACTGGCTGATATCAAGGCAGCGCTACTGGGGTACACCAATTCCGATCATCTATTGCGACAACTGCGGTATTGTACCAGTACCAGAAAAAGATTTGCCAGTGCTACTGCCCCTAAAACAAAAGTTCGGCAAAGACGGCCGTAGCCCACTGCTCGATGACCCAGATTTTATCAATGTCGATTGCCCTGACTGTGGTAGCAAGGCCCAGCGCGAAACCGATACAATGGATACTTTTGTCGATAGTAGCTGGTATTTTTTGCGCTACCCCAACCCCGAGTACCAAGACGGCCCTTTTGACCCTGTAGCAGTCAAGCAATGGTTGCCGGTCGATCAGTATATTGGTGGTGCCGAGCACGCCGTACTGCACTTATTATATGCCAGGTTTATAACCAAGTTCTTGCACTCTACTGGCCACCTCGACTTCAATGAACCTTTCACTAAGCTAATTAATCAGGGTATGATTCTAGGCCCTGATGGCAATAAAATGAGTAAGTCCAAAGGCAATATCATCGACCCTGACGACTATGTCGATCGCTACGGCGCCGATGCAGTACGAGTGTATTTGATGTTTATGGGCCCCTACGACGAAGGCGGCCCCTGGGACCCAAAGCGCTTCGAAGGCTCGCACCGATTTATCAATAAAGTCTGGGACCTTTGCACCGCTAGCTACAACGAGCTCCAGCACGATTCGGCCAGCGAAGCTCAGCTGCAATCAAAACTACACAAATTGATCAAAAAAGTCACCGCAGACACCCAAGCATCGAAATTTAATACAGCTATTTCCTCGCTAATGGAGTTTGTAAATTATACCGCAAAGGTGCAGGCCAAGGGCGATGTATCTAAAGAACAATGGCATATCGCCATTGCTACGCTAGTCAAGCTACTGGCGCCTTTTGTGCCTTACTTGGCGGAGGAGCTATGGGAGTTACTCGGCAACACTTCGAGTGTGCACACTCAAGCTTGGCCCGAATACGACCCTGAGCTTGTCAAGGACGATATTATAACAATCATAATCCAGCTCAATGGCAAGCTGCGCGGCAAATTTGTTGTTAATACCGAAGACGCATTTTATAAGGACGAGCTCGAACGAGCCGCGCGCCAGCAAATGGCTGATTCGCTAAAATCCACAGAGGTTATTAAGGTTATTGTCGTTCCCGGCAAGCTGGTCAACTTCGTGACCCGCTAAAGCTTGCTATTTTACCGATTTCTTGGTATGATTACCCCCGAAGATATGCCTTAGTGCAAGCAAAGATTAGTAGCACTAAATGGCTTACTAATCTAATAAATCAAAATATTTTTTTTGTAACGCACTTCGCAATAACATTGTTGGCATATATCTTCTCTAACTAAAGGAGAGAAAAATGGCAGTACCTAAGAAACGCCGGACTTCATCTACGCGTGGTCAAAGACGCAACCACGACAGCCTGAAAGCTGTATCGTTGGTAGTTGAAAAAAGTAGCGGTCAAGCAGTCCCACGACGATTACATAAAGCAGCTAGCCTCGGACTAGCACGAACCAGAAAGAGCTAAAATGGCATCAAATCGACATCTTTGTAGGATCATAGCATTACAAAGTTTGTACGAGTATGATTTTCGTAATAGCTTGGAGCTCGAAGAGCTCACCACTGATATCGATGAAGTCTTGAAGCGCAACCTCGAAGTATACAAAGATGCTATCGACGAAGTCGACTTTGTAATAGACCTCGTGAAGGGAACATTAAAAAACGAAACAAAAATAGACGCTATCATAATCCCATCCGCCCCCGAGTGGCCTATCGAGCAAATAGCCAAGATAGACAAAGCCATACTGCGAATGAGTATTTATGAGCTGATAATCAAACAAGACGTACCGCCCAAGGTTGCAATCAACGAAGCTGTTGAGCTAGCCAAGGAGTTCGGCGGCGACAATTCGAGCAAATTTGTTAACGGAGTTTTAGGCACAATATTTAGACAAAGTGAGTTATATGATCCAAAAGAAGACAAACGAGCAGGTCAAGCCCCAGAAGCCGACCAAGACTCAAAAGAACCAGCCAAAAAATAATCAATCGAAATCCAAAGCCGTACGAGAGTACACTGCCGGAGGTGTTATTTTTCGTATTAAAGATTCGAAGTTAGAGTTTTTGCTTTTGCAAGACGTCAAGGGTCGCTGGAGTATTCCCAAGGGCCACGTCGAAAGCGGCGAAACTCTCGAGCAAACAGCAATCCGTGAAATTGGCGAAGAAACCGGCTTGGTCAATATCAAAATCATCGATAAACTCGACAAACTGCACTTTTTTTACCGCATGGAAGGCAAACTGATATTTATGACCACCTTTGTGTTTTTGATCGAATCAACAGACCTTCAAGAAGCCTTGATGCCAGAAAAGTCTGAAGGCATTGTCGATGTCAGCTGGTTCGACGAACAAGCTGCCTTTAGGGCTATCGAATATAAGGCAACCAAAGTATTATTAGAGGAGGGCGCCAAGCGCGTAAAAAAAGCATATGGTATTCAATAGAGAAGAAGTCGAAAAAATTATTGGTGTCACTTTTGAAAGTGAAGACCTTATTAAGACTGCCTGCACACACCGCAGCTACCTAAACGAGCACCGCTCTACTGTAAAACAACACAACGAGCGGCTGGAGTTTTTGGGTGACGCCGTTTTGGAGCTGGTAGTGACGGATTTTTTATACACCAAGTATCCGACCAAACCAGAGGGCGAGCTAACCAGCTGGCGAGCTGCCTTAGTTAAGACCGAGAGCTTGGCCGAGCTAGCCGAAGAGCTGGATATTGGAAGGTTTTTGCTGATGAGCCGAGGCGAGGCAAAGAGCGGCGGCAGAACGCGCATGGCACTTTTGGCCAACTTGGTAGAGGCCATCATTGGCGCAATTTATATTGATAGAGGCTATGATGTGGCGGCGGAGTTTATTAGTACAAAAATCAATTCCAAACTCGAGGGCATATTGAAAGCCGGGTTGCATATTGATGCCAAAAGTCATTTCCAGGAAATAGCTCAAGAAAAACAAGGCGTAACGCCACATTATGAGGTTGTATCGGAGTCCGGCCCCGACCACGACAAGGTATTTGAGGTGGCTGTTTATCTAGACAAAAAAATGTGGGGCAAAGGCAAGGGTAACAGTAAGCAAACTGCTCAGCAATCGGCCGCCCAAAACGCCCTCAAAAAATACACTCCGTAGTTCATTTAGTAACTCTAAACGAGGTATAATAAAGCCTATGAAAATTGCAATACTGGGCTTCGGCAAAGAGGGTCAATCGGCTTATCGTTATTACAACAAAACCGACAATGATGACAATGATATCACTATTCATGATAATGATAACCAAAAGCAGCTACCAAGTGGCGTTCAAGCTGTAGTTGGCGAAGGTGCCTTTACTGAGCTAGATAGCTATGGCTACGATCTATTAGTTAGAAGCCCTGGGCTACGGATTGATAGAGCTAATATTAAGACTGCCATCACCACGCCGACAGCTGAATTCATGAAAGTCTGCCCAGCCGAAATCATTGGCGTTACTGGCACCAAGGGCAAGGGAACCACCGCAACGCTAATTGAGCATATCCTAACAGAATCCGGCCAGCGTACTCATCTCTTGGGTAATATCGGCGCACCAGCCCTAGATGAGCTTCCAAATATCGAACCTAGCGATGTGGTGGTTTATGAAATGTCTAGCTTCCAGCTTTATGATATCCAGGCCAGCCCCCACGTGGCGGTTTGCCTTTTGGTCACCGAAGATCACCTCGATTGGCACAGCGACCTAGCAGAGTACCAAACAGCAAAAGGTAATATTTTTAAGTTCCAGACCAGCAGTGATGTTGCTGTTTATTATACCCAAAATCCAACCTCGCAAACTCTAGCCAAACTATCATCGGCTGCCACCAGCTATAGCTATGGAGACAACGGCGATGTCTTTGTTCGAGATGGCAAAATTGTAGCATTTGGTAGTATCGTCATGGACGTTAAAGGCGTCAAACTTCCTGGCGAGCACAACCTACAAAATATCTGTGCCGCCATTTGTGCCGTCTGGCCATACACCCAAGACATTGCTGCCATCAAAAAAGTACTCGAAACCTTTGCTGGCTTGCCATACCATATTGAGCATGTTCTAGATAAGGCCGGAGTGAGCTATTTTAACGATTCTTTCTCGACTAATCCGCTCTCGGCTATTGCTGCTATTCGGAGCTTTGATCAGCCAATCGTATTGTTTTTGGGGGGCTTCGACAAGCAAGCCAACTTTACTGAGCTGGCTGATGTCTTAAAGACCCGAAAAATCAGAAAAATAATAACTTATGATAAAACCGGTAGTCGTATCCATGACCTACTGGTCAGCAAGGGCATAGCTAATGCTGAATATATCGCAGGGGACAACTTTAAGGCAATTATCGGCGCCGGTGTAAATTCTGCCCAGCCCGGCGATGTGGTGCTATTTAGTCCTGCCTCTGCGAGTTGGGGTATGTTTTCAGATTACAAGGCGCGTGGGCAGATATTCAATGACATCATAACTTCAATTTGATTGTTGCTTATGTTTGCCTAGCCAAAGTACAATAAGAGAGTATGAAATTGAGAGTGGCTACATTACGCAGTATTGAGCTTTCGGGCTTTAAGTCTTTTGCTAAGCGCACAAAGATTGATTTTGGCGACGGCATTGTTGCTATTGTCGGGCCCAACGGCTCAGGCAAGAGCAACATTGCCGATGCAGTACGCTGGGTTTTTGGCGAACAGAAGAATAAACCGCTTCGTACCGATAAAGCTGAAGACTTGATATACAACGGTAACGACAATAAGCCCCGGGCGAGCATGGCAGAAGTAGTTATCGCACTCGATAATAGCGGCGGTTCAATCCCCGTCGACTTATTAGAAGTTGAGATTACCAGGCGGCTGTATCGTAGTGGCGAGAGTAGCTATTTGCTCAATGGCAAAAAAACGAGCCTTTCCGCTATCCAGGAGCTTCTAGTGAAGAGTGGCTTCGGAGTCGGGAGCTACACTGTGATTGGGCAGGGTATGATTGATAAACTAATTTTATCTAGCGGGCTAGAACGCAAGCAACTATTCGAGGAAGCTAGCGGTATTAGGCAATTCGAAATTAAGCAAAAACAAACCGCTAAACGAATTGAAGCCGTTAATCTCAATATTAGCCAGATTAGTAGTATTATTAATGAAATTAAGCCCCAGCAAGAATCATTGGTGCGCCAGGCTAATCTGTTGCAAAAACGCAATCAGCTAGCTGACGATCTGCACAAGTACCGGTCTGGCTATATCGCCC
>SICB01000038.1 GCA_009691555.1 Patescibacteria group bacterium
TTCGAAATTATTAGCTACCACTACCCAATTGTCAGCCTAAAGGCCGATGTTAGCTCTGGTACTTATATTAGGTCGCTGGCTCGCACAATCGGCGAAGAGCTAAAAACTGGTGCTTACTGTACAAAAATTGTGCGCACTCGAATTGGGCAATTCGATTTGAACGATGCCCTAAGCATTGATTAATTTGCCGGTATCTGTTAAGATAGTCCCATAATGATTCAAAAGACTATCAAAGCTAAGGTAATGAAAGACAACGGTATCCACGCCAAAGACACTGGCTCGGCCGAAGTTCAGGTTGCGCTTTTTACGGAGCAGATCAAGCAATTGACCGAGCACCTCAAAGAGCACAAAAAAGACAACCACTCTCGTCGTGGCTTACTGGCTATGGTCAGCAAAAGACGCCGATTGCTAGATTACTTGAGCAAAAAAGACGCCAAGCGCTACGAAGCGCTCGTCAAAAAGCTCAAACTGCGCCGATAGTTTTGTCCGGGTCAGTACATTGTAATTAATAAATAATGCTTAATAAATAATCTCAGGTCTCGTAGCTAATCGTAGCTAATCATAGATAGTGGCGGAACGGATTGATCTAATACGAATTGATCAATTGATTCCGAAACTAACTATCATCTCGAGTCCTTTAAGAAAGGTATATAAAATATAATGGAAATAATTCATCCTTTTGGAGGCAAAACCTTCAAATTCGAAACCGATTTTGCTGATAAAAAACTAATAATCGAAACAGGCAACATGGCCTTTAGGGCCGACGGTGCAGTCACCGTTCGCTACGGCGACACCATGGTGCTAGCAACTGCAATAGTCGAACCCAAACCAAGGCCCGACACCGATTTCTTCCCATTAATGATCGACTACGAAGAGCGTTGGTACGCCTCTGGAAAGATTTCTGGAAGTCGCTACATGAAACGCGAAGCCAGGCCCTCGGACAAGGCGATACTAACGGCTCGACTGATCGACCGCCCAATCCGCCCGCTATTTCCTAAGGGCTACCGCAATGATGTGCAGGTAGTAATTACGGTCTTGAGTGTTGATCTCGAAAACGAACCCGATGTGGTCTCTATTATTGCTGCTTCCACAGCTTTAATGCTGGCTGGCACACCCTTTGAAGGTCCTGTCGCAGCGGTTCGTATTGGCCAAATCGACGGCAAGCTGGTCGTTAACCCCACCCTCACCGAGCAGCTCGATAGCAAACTAAACCTCACCGTTGCCGGCACCAAAGACGCCATTATGATGGTCGAGTCGGTTGCCTCAGAAGTCTCGGAAGCTGTCATTCTCGACGGCTTCGAGTTGGCTATTGAAGCCTGGCAGCCGGTTATTGAATTGCAAAACAAGATGGTCAAAGACCTCGGCATTACCAAAAAAGACTTTGAGCTATTTAAACCAAACGCCGAAGTCGAGCTCAAAATTGGCGAATACCTCAAAACCCGCTTGGGCGAGCGTGTTCGGCACGCCGACAAATCTAAACGCCACGAGGCGATTGGCGAATTACACGACGAGGTAATGGCCGAATTCGGACTATTACCAGACGACGTCGAAGACGATGGCAAAACTCGCTACGGCCACCCAGATATCGAGATAACTTTTGAAAAAATCATCGATGTCGAAATCCGCCGAGCTATTCTTGAGGAAGCCACCCGACCAGATAACCGCAAAAACACCGAGATCCGCCCGTTGAGCATGCAGGTTGGTATTATTCCGCGAACCCACGGTAGCGGCTTATTTACACGCGGCGCGACCCAAGCCCTGACCCTAACCACACTGGCTCCGACCGGCGCCGCCCAGCAAATCGAAAGTATGGACGAAGACACCGAAAAGTTCTTTTTGCACCACTACAACTTCGCATCTTTTTCGATTGGCGAGGCCCGCCCAATGCGCTCTACCAGCCGCCGCGAAATAGGCCACGGCAATTTGGCCGAGCGAGCCCTGCAGGCAGTTTTGCCGACCAAAGAAGACTTTCCTTATACCATCCGAATCGTTACCGAAATACTAAGTAGCGCTGGCTCGACCTCAATGGCCGCCACTTGTGGCAGTAGCTTGAGCCTAATGGACGCTGGTGTACCAATTACCAGTCCAGTTAGTGGTATTGCCATGGGTCTAATCGTTAACCACGCCGACCCCAGCCAGTATGTGATACTCTCAGACATCCAAGACGCCGAAGATTTTGCTGGCGACATGGACTTCAAGGTAGCCGGTACCAGCCAGGGCGTTACGGCAGTCCAGATGGATATCAAGCTCAAAGGTCTGAGCCTTGAAATCCTCAAAGCCGCTCTCGAGCAAGGCCAGCAGGGCCGAGCCGAAATCCTCTCAGCTATGAACAAGGTTTTAGATAAGCCCCGCGCCGAGCTCAGCCCCTATGCACCACGCATCACCAAGCTCCAAATTAACCCCGATAAAATCCGCGAAGTTATCGGCAAGGGTGGCGAAACAATCCAGCGCATCACCGCTGAGACTGGTGTCGATATCGATATCGAGGATTCCGGCCTGATTATGATATCTAGCGCCGATTCGGGTGCCGCTCAAGTTGCCAAGGAAATGATTGAGGCAATTGTGGCCGAGCCAGAAGTTGGTAAAGTGTATAATGGTAAGGTTATCAAGGTTATGGACTTCGGTGCTTTTGTCGAGATTATGCCTGGCAAAGAAGGCATGGTGCATGTCAGCCAAATCCGCGACGAGCGTGTCGAGGATATTCGTAAGGAACTCAACGAAGGCGACGAGGTCAAGGTAAAACTGACCGAAATCGACGACCGCGGACGGCTCAATCTTTCGATTAAGGCCGCCAAGTAAGACCCCTTGTCGTTCCAGAGTCTGCCCAACTGTTAGTCGGGCAGAACTGGGGGGATAAATGAAACAAGACCAGCGGCAAGCCAAGCTAGATTCTATCGCCAGCGTTATCACTAACCGCGCTATAGATATTGAGCTCGCCAAGTCTTGTTTGAACCCCGTACCAGGCGAGGGAAGCGCCAGTGCCGAGCTAATGATAATTGGCGAAGCACCAGGAGCCAAAGAAGACCAGCTCGGGCGTCCTTTTGTCGGGGCTAGCGGTAAGTTCCTCGATGCCATGCTTGCTAGCATTGGCCTCGAGCGGCAGGATGTTTTTATAACCAACATCGTCAAGTTCCGACCACCCAAGAACCGCGATCCCAGCCCCGCCGAAATCAAGGCCTGTATGCACATTTTGTATCAGGAAATCGACGCCTTAAGACCGAAACTGATAGTTTTTTTGGGTCGGCACGCTGCCAATGTTTTTTTCCCGAATCTCACTATTGGTGAAGCTCACGGTGAGCCCCTCACACAGGTAATCGAGCTAGGCCCTAAAGTCCGAGTGAGGCAAACATTTTTGCCCCTCTACCACCCAGCCGCCGCTCTTTATAACAGATCCCTAGGCAAAACACTACTCGATGATTTTGCCAAAATCCCTCAAATATTAGCCATTATTAACAAAGTAAAATTATAAATAATAAGAAAGGATGTATTAACCAATATGTCAAAAGATAATTTAAAAAGCCGTCCATTGACGGCGCAAGATCTAGGACTCGACCAAACAAATCAGTCGAGCCAACCTAGCCAACCTAGCCAGTCGGGGCAATCAAGCCCTGCAACCGCAGCTAAGGCTTCGGTTCCGGCTTCAAACCAAACTAACCAAACTAACCAGAATGCCCAACAGCCAGCTTCACAGCCAGCTTCGCAGGCTACTACTAGCCCAGCCCAGCCAAAACCGGCCTACGCTGGTAACCGCAACAATAACAGCGGCAAACCAGGCAACCCAAACCGTAACTACCAAAAGCCTCGCGGCGGTGGCGGCAATAACAATAACAGGCGTTTCGACAAGCGACCAACCCAATACGCGGTTGGTAGCTTCAACCAAATCAAGCCCAATGCTCCGGCCGTTACAGCTCCGGTCGGAATGAGCAAAATCGACGCTGGTAAGCTCAAAATAATCCCACTTGGTGGGCTCAACCAAATCGGCAAAAACATTATGGCTTTGGAGTACGAAGACGACATTATTGTAATGGATATGGGCTTCACCTTCCCCAACGAAGACCAGCCTGGTATCGACTTGGTTGTATCAGATATCACCTACCTCGAGCAACGCAAGCACAAGATCCGCGGAATCGTCATCACCCACGCCCACGAAGACCACGTTGGTGGTATTCCGTTTCTGTTACCAAAAATCCCGGCTCCGATCTATGCAGCTCAATTTACCATCAAGTTTATCGAGCGCAAACTCGAAGAGTACAAGCTCGATTTTAAGCCCGAACTACACATCATGAACCAAGACAACCACGACAAAATCCAGCTTGGTGTATTTACCGTAGAGTTTATTCGTGTCACTCACTCTATCCCTGACGCTTGCGCGCTGGCAATCCACACCCCTGTTGGTACCATCATCAACACCGGCGATTGGCGTTTCGAAGAAGAGCCACTAGACGGCAAGCTATCGGACAAAAGCCGCCTAAAAGAGCTCGGCGACGAAGGCGTAGCACTACTAATGTGCGATTCGACCAATTGTGAAAATCCTGGCCGCACTCCATCGGAGCGCGAAATTGTCGATACCCTAGACGAAATCATGGTACGCAATTACAACCGCCGGGCAATCATATCTTCATTTGGTAGCCAGATTACCAGAATGCAGATCATCATTAATGCCGTCGATAAAGCCCATCGTAAGCTAGTGGTGGCCGGCCGAAGTATGCTCAACAATCTCGAGCTGTCCGTAAAACTCGGTTATATCAAGGTTCCGCCTGGTTTAATAATCAAGGCCCAAGATATGAAAAACTACCAAGATAGCGAAATAGCCGTGCTTACCACTGGTTCGCAGGGCGAAGAGTTTTCGGCCTTGCAACGCATGGGCAAAGGAGAGCACCGCGATGTCAAATTAAAAGAAGGCGATATTGTAATACTTTCTTCTTCGATTATCCCGGGCAACGAAAAGTCGGTCTGGGGAATGGTCGACAACCTGTACCGTTGGGGCGCCTATGTCTATCAGACTGCCACGCGCGGAGTCGACGACCTTGGTATATTCCACATCTCTGGCCATGCCAATGTCGATGAGGTCAAAGAAATGCTCGAGCTCACCAAGCCCAAGTACTACCTACCGATTCACGGCGAGCTG
>SICB01000039.1 GCA_009691555.1 Patescibacteria group bacterium
GTCTTATGTTACTTGAACTCACGGCGGAGATTTTCTGAAAGAAAATATCCAAGTCGTGCAGTTCGGTGAAGCAAACAAAGGCACAGGAATATATTCCGAGCATTTGTGAGTGGAAAAGGACGAAGTCCGCTATCTCACTGGGCCCTCCATGAAAGAAGTCGAGTCTTGAGCTCGGCTTTTTTCATGGCAAGTTCCACGGGCCCGAATCACGACGTAGATTTTGCCCTAGCAAAAGATCCAAGTCATGCAGTTCGGTCAGCAAGCTAAGCTATACCTAAGGTTTATGATTATAAAAACCAGCTGGTCTTATCAATCCAAAATATACTTCGGCGCCTTATAAGCATATAATGGCCGGCTTTGTTATAATAAAGACTATGATCAAAAAAATCTTAATTGTTGACAACTCGACACACAAAAAATGCGACAGATGTAGCCAATTTCATCGGCATTTTAACCCTAAAACTAGTGTAATTCATTCGGCCGATAGAGCTCTGCCTAAAAACGTTGAGGCCTACAGCCATATCATTCTGACTGGCTCGGCCGATAGCGTCAATGAACTTAGCAGGGTTTATGCCAGGTTGCGCCCCTTTATTCTCAGAGTCAAAAAAGCCGGCATACCAATGCTGGGTATCTGCTATGGCTTTCAGGCAATCGCGGCGGCGCTATCCGATGTTGAGGCTATAGACCATTACCAGCACGCCGAGATTGGCTGGACTAAAATTTATACTACCAAGCAATCAACGCTTTTTAAAGGTGTTCCAAAATCGTTTTACGCCCTAGAAAACCACACCTCTTCTGTAAGATACCTCCCTGAAGAGCTAATTAAGACAGCCGAATCTCAACGAAGGTACATTCAAGCCTTCGAGCACCAATCTAAGCCGATATTTGGAGTGCAGTTTCACCCCGAAGCCACAAGCTACCGTGGGCTACAAATGGTGTCACGCGGATTAAAGCGTAGGGCACCACTGAGTTGGTTTACCGGAATCTCCAAACCAGCTAGCTTCAACCCAGAAATACCCGAAAAGATTATTCGTAACTTTTATAATTCTACCAAACAAAAGCCTAGCTAGCAGTGTGCTCTTCTTCGATGAGCTTGAGAATTCGATTGAAGATCTTCCTGCCATCACCACCGATTTTTTCACGCTCAGGATGAAACTGAACACCCCATATCGGCTTAGTTTTGTGCCTAATAACCTCTGCTCCTTCATCCGAAGCTGCTACACAGACCAGATCTTTTGGGAGTTTGGTAATGATCCAGTGGTTCGACTGAAAAACCATCGCCTTGTCTTGGCCGCCCAGCACTCTGCTGCGGCGAACTGCAACAATCGGAAAGAGTCCTTTGCGAAGGTTCTTGAACTGCTTATGAAGACTTGCACCATAGGAGTAGCCAATAATCTGACAACCAAGACAAATACCGACGATTGGTTTTTTGGATGTCTTGACCAATTTAATCTGGGCCTCATAAAGATGGGAAAATTTCTTTAATGAGCGTTTTTTGCCTTCAAACAATATTCCGCCTCCAGATAACACGATTACATCATATGGCTTGGTATCGAAGCCACCGACCGCATCATAGTTGATGGTGGTCACAGCGTGGCTTCTGAGCAAATTAGCAAGCCTGTTTTTATAATATGTATTGTTATTTACTAATAGTACTTTCATGGTCTTCGTATCTGAATATTATTATGAAAGGATACCACAGATTGGTTTTATTGCAAGGGGTTTTTAAGCACCTACTTTGTCGCGCTTACGCCTTTTGGGCACGTGATTTTCGGCATATTCAATTATTTTGCCAGCAATATCTTGCTTAGTAACCTCTTCAATCGCGGCAAGCATTGGGAAAGCATTAACCTCCATTACTAGTGGTCCTCGCTCAGCTTGAAGCAAATCGACTCCGGCAATATCGAGGTTCATGGCCTTGGCAGCTCCGAGTGACATCTGGCGCTCAGCTCGAGTCAGTTTAATGGGTGTGCCTTGTCCTCCTAGATAAATATTAGAACGAAACTCGCCTTCTGGAGCCTGTCGCTTCATTGCTCCGACAATTTTACCATCAACTATAAATACCCTAACATCACTTCCGCCTGATTCTTCGATGAACTCTTGTATTAAGATATTCACCTTCTGAGAGTAGAAGGCCTGAATAATGGCCTTAGCGGCACTTCTGGTTTCGGCTAACATCACGCCCATACCTTGGCTTCCTCGAGCAACTTTCACTATTAGTGGCGCTCCGCCAACCATCGCGATTAGCTCATCGCTAGAGTCGGTGCTGTTGGCTACGACTGTTTTAGGGATATCGATATCGTGCCTGGCTAGGAGCTGCATGCTTCGGAGCTTATCTCTGGTTCGGATAAACGCCAGCGAGCCAGTAGTTGAAAACACATTCATCATTTCGAACTGACGAATAATGGCACTGCCATAGGACTGGCTAATAATTGATATACGAGGAATTATTGCGTCGATGCCTTCTAGTGGTTTGCCTTCGTAATAAACCTGGGGTTTACTCTTAACGACATTACAATAACATCTTGTATAATCAATTATCTTAGCCTGGTGGCCTCTTTGCAGAGCTGCCTCAAGCAGCCGATCGGCACCGTTTTTGCGATTAGGTCTAGATAGAATCACTATCTTCATAGCGCCTCCCTTCTTTTTACTT
Source organism: Patescibacteria group bacterium (assembly GCA_009691555.1). GTDB lineage: Bacteria > Patescibacteriota > Saccharimonadia > CAILAD01 > BJGX01 > SICB01. The sequence goes on from SICB01000039.1 coordinate 2,654, forward strand.
ATGCTCTAATTTTAATTCATAAATGCAATAAAGCATAGAATATTGTTGTGCGTTGTAATTTTACAGATTAAACAACCTAAAAGTCAAGCCTATTTTTGGGCTACAGACTTATATGGGGCCCTTGGTAAAACCAATAAACTGCCCGCTGTCGAGGCAGCTTAGCTATCTTTTGGACTTTCCAACCATTAAATAGCTAGCCATCAGCCACAACAGCAATCCAGAAAGTGAAACTAGGCGCATATTATAGGCGATTGCAGCCAAATTGTGTTCAGTTACTAGCTTATTAAAGCTACTATCGCCAAGTAGCGCTAAACCGTAACCAACCAGCACAAACCCAACCAATAGACCGGCAATGACTGATTTTATTTTACTTTTGGGCCACTTAGAATCTCGAACATTTTTGCCTAGCAGGCATATAATTATAATCACAGCCAGCAGCGCTATCGATATGTTGGACTGGCTCAGAAAGTCAACTTTTGTTGAAGCTAGCTTTGCGATTGCCTCCGACAGCTGCGTGCCGGCCAGGATACCCACCAAAGTTCCTATCATTAGGCGCTGGGATTTTTCCTCGCCCAAAACAAAGCAGGCTACAGCTGAGCCGATAATAATTGTAAAAAAAATTATATCAAAACCTATGTTCATCATTATTTAGCTTATGAATATAGTATATTACCTTATGCCCTATTCGCCTACAATTACCAGAACCTACGTTTACCGCTAGACTTCCCAAATTCTTCGAGCAGGTCTTTTTGCTTAGAAGTTAGCTTGGTTGGTATCGCTATCTCAACTACCACGATATGATCGCCGTATTTATCGGTATTTACTATGGGCATTCCCTTGCCACTGATTTTGAAGACTTTATTGGGCTGGGTACCAGCTGGTATTTTAAGGGTCGCCTTGCCGCTAATAGTCTCGACGGGGTAATTTACACCTAGGGCTGCATCTGCCATACCGATAGTGATTTTAGATATAATGCTGCTGCCGTCACGCTCAAACCGGCTGTCTGGTCTAACCTGAACTCGCACGTATAGGTCGCCGCGCATTCCTTGTTTATTTATTTCACCTTTGCCCTCGAGCTTAATAGCCTGGCCATTGTCAATTCCGGCAGGTATTTTTATTTTGACATCCTCTTGCTTGCGGCCGCCCGATTTGTGGTCGGCAATACGCAGGCTAAGCTCTTTAGTAGCCCCCTTGACGGCATCATCGAAGTCGATTGTTATTACGACCTCGACATCGCGAGTGCGGTTTTGTTGGCCTCGAAAAAACATATCAAAGATATCGTTGATACCGCCGCCGCCGCCTCCAAAATCAAACCTGATTTCGTTGGGGTCAAAGCCTTGACCGCCCTGGAAGCCTGCGAAAGGATTGCCGCCACCGTAGGCTCCGCCACCAGCCTGGTCGGCTCCAGCCGAATGCCCGAACTGGTCGTAGGCTTGACGCTTGGATTCGTCTTTTAAGACCTCGTAGGCCTCATTGGCCTCCTTAAATTTAGCCTCGTCACCTCCGCGATCAGGGTGCAACTCAACAGCCTTTTTGCGGAAAGCTTTTTTGATTTCATCTTGGGTGGCACCCTTTGAGATACCAAGCACTTCGTAGTAATCGCGTTTGTCCATAGCTTATATAAAAAGTAATAGCTTCGAGAGCTACTTCGTGGTTTCCTTGTCGTCGACAACTTCGCCTTCTTCGGCCTCTTTATCTTCTGTATTGGTCTTTTTGCTGTTTGTTTTATCAGCTTCGTCGCCTTCGTTGGCTTTTTTATCGCTATCGGCAGAGTCTTCGGGCTTTTGTTCCGCTTCTTCTTTGTACATCTGCTCGCCAATCTTCATGAGTTTGGTATTCAAATCGTCTGTCAGCTTCGTGAGCTCCTCGATATCTTCGGTGTCTTTCTTTTCTTTAAGCGCCGTGACGGCTTCAGTGACAGGCTTCTTATCATCTTCACTTACTTTATCGCCAGCATCAACAAGAGTTTTCTCGGCGGTATAGATAAGTGTATCGGCGTGGTTACGAGCCTCAACCATAGTTTTAGTTTTCTTATCATCTTCGGCGTGGGCCTCGGCATCTTCTTGCATCTTTTTGATTTCATCATCAGATAAGCTTCCGCCGCCAGTGATAGTAATTTTTTGTTCTTTGTTGGTGGCCTTATCTTTGGCACTAACATTTACAATTCCATTGGCGTCGATGTTAAAACTGACCTCGATTTGCGGAACTCCGCGAGGTGATGGCGGGATACCGTCCAAAACAAACCTTCCAAGCGATTTGTTGTCGTTGGCCATTTCACGATCCCCCTGCAAAACATTGATCTCGACACTAGTCTGGTTGTCTGCAGCTGTACTAAAGACCTGACTCT
>SICB01000004.1 GCA_009691555.1 Patescibacteria group bacterium
GGTTATACCGTATTTCGTGGGAGTAGCATCGGTGTCGGCGGGCGGCAACCACAGCTGCGCTACAAAGACCGACGGGACGCTGTGGTGTTGGGGGGAAAATGAGTTTGGGCAGCTCGGCATAGGCAACACCTCTAACTCCTCTTCACCAAAGGTTATACCGTATTTCGTGGGAGTAGCATCGGTGTCGGCGGGCGGCAACCACAGCTGCGCTACAAGGACCGACGGGACGGTGTGGTGTTGGGGGGCTAATTACTCTGGCCAGCTCGGCATAGGCACTACCATTGACTCCCTTTCACCAAAGGTTATACCGTATTTCGTGGGGGGTAAAACCATAGAAGCTAGTTAGCAATTTTACTAAAATACCACCGAACAAACAGAATACAAATCAAAATAAAAGCGGGCAATCACCCCCCTTTTTTTGATAATACGATCCACAGATAGTTGTACTATGTGACTATTATTAAATACAATTAGCTATACTTTTTCAAATCAAAAGCGCCCAGACGGGGCGCTTTTGATGCTATATATTATCTAAACGAATTTGATTATTGCTTCACCGGTTTGGTTTGCCGTATTTCGCAAATGCTTCATACCGGCTCGCCAGTCCGAAGCTTTAGCGAAGGATGACAGGATGGTTTACCGTATTTCGCAAATGCTTCATACCGGCTTGCCAGTCCGAAGCTTTAGCGAAGGATGACAGGATGGTTTACCAGTCCGAAGCTTTAGCGAAGGATGGCAGGGGTGGCAGGAATTGAACCCGCGGCCTTCGGTTTTGGAGACCGACGCTCTAGCCAACTGAGCTACACCCCTTCGTCTAAATACGATTTTAGCTTCCGTAATTTGCTAAAGCGCAAATTACATACAGCTGGTATCGTATTTTTCCTCTGGATTTGTCAAACAGCCTTCGGAACAAAAAAGACTCGGCTTGGTTTAACAAATCCTACAAAACACTAGTAACAGCACCGATCGCAATAACGGCGTCAAGATACGATTTTAGCTTGCGTAATTTGTTTAAGTACAAATTACATACAGCTGGTATCGTATTTTTCCTCTGGATTTGTCAAACAGCCTACGGGGACCAAAAAAGCCGGCTTGGTTTAACAAATCCTAAAAAACACTGCAACAGCACTGATCGCAATAACGGCGTCAAAATACGATTTTAGCTTCCGTAATTTATTTAGAGTACAAATTAGATAGGCCCAAACCGCTTTTTTAAAGCTGCATCACAGCATTCTGCGACCTCACAATTATACCACAGCTTATAACTACCCAAATAAGCTTCAAAACTAGTATAATTGCTGTATAATCAGTCGGTGTCACAAATTATGATAAAAAAGCGTTATTATGACCGAACATAACCAGTCGCAACATTTGCTCGAGCTTGTAGCCCGAGCGCAGGCTGGCGATGAAGCAGCTTTCGAACAACTCTATAACGAGTGCTATGAGCCAATACTGCGCTTTATTGCTTTTCGTGTGCCAACGCCAGATGATGCCGAAGATCTCTCCCAACAAGTATTTATACGCTTTTATAAGAATCTTACTAATTGGAAGGATCAAGGCTATTCGCCGATGGCCTACATATTTACTATTGCCAGGAGCGTCATTGCCGACTACTGGAGGGCCAACAAAAACCGGCCGGTCAGCAACTCGGAAGACATCATACCGCTCTTGGTAGATAATAGCAGGGGGCCCGAAGACATCGTGCAAGGCAACGAAGCTCTAGCCGATATACTTAGTGCTATCGCCGAGCTACCTGGTAATTACCAAGAGGTAGTGGGCCTGAGGCTTATCGAGGGGTTATCGAATCCCGAGATAGCCAAAATCATCAATAAATCCGAGGTAGCAACCCGAAAACTCTATTCTAGAGGCATACATAAGTTGCAAATAATCCTAAAAACTGGAAAAAACAATGAATAATTACCAAAAAATACTTCAATATCATCTCGATAACAATCTTAAGCAGATTTCACCAAAATATGCCAAATCTTTGAATTCTGGTCAAAAACAAGAACTAGCCCAGGCCTTAAAACTAAATACTAGGCTTTCGCAGCTCAAAGTAAGGGATAGTTCTGGTCAGGAGTCCTTGCGCCAAGCCCTTGGGTCGCTCGATAGTTCTGCAGACGCCAAAGTGAGTTTTATAAGCCGAGTATTCAAGATTCATCGCCTGCGAATAGCTACCACTTATGTGGCAGTTGCGGCGATTGTTCTGGCTGCCGGAGGTTTTGGCGCCCTAACTCTCAATAAGCCCAAATCCGATAGCCTCAAAACCTCTAGCGTCTCCGCTAACGGCTCTATCGAAAATATCCATAATCTCAACCTCGTAGATGCCGAAAACGACGCCAGCCAGCTCATGGCCGACAATAGCGCCGATAAAGCAGCTGCCGCCGACCTTCAGAGTGTCTCTAGCGCCGATGAGGTAACCAATGCAGACTTCTAGCATGAAACTCACCAGCCGTTTCGTGGTAGCGGTAGCAATCGTAGCCCTACAGCTTACAAATGTCGGTACCGCCACCGCCCAAGCGGTCAGAGCCGAAGCCAAACTGCCGTTTTGCCAAAGCATCGAGGCAATTGCCATCCGAATGGAATCTGGCATTGAAAGCAATAAAATGCCTCAATATAATAAAATCAGCGATCTCAGACCACAGCTCGATAGCAAAAGAGCCGAAGCCGATACGATGCGCACCAGCCACTACACCAAACTAATTAAAAAGTATGACACGCCAAAGCAAGCTCAGGCCATCGCCGAGTACAAGCAAACCATCCGGGGAGCTGTCGCCAAGCGCCGCATGGCCGTCGATACCGCACGCCGAGATTTCAAAGATGCAGCCAATGCCTTGCAGGCCACCCACCACCAAGTAGTTGCCCAAGCCGAACAAAACTTACAATCTAGCATCGAGGCAAGTATCGCAACGGCAAAAACTGACTGCAGCTCGGGAGGCAGCTCAGAACAAGCCAGAAATACCTTTAAGCTCGCTCTCGAACAAGCTCGAACACAATTCCAGACCACCGTAAAAACTCAGCCAAACCAACAGCAAGCACTCGACTTGCTGATAACTACTCGCAAGCAAGCAATTGAGCTCGCCGTCGCGGAGTTCGGGCAAACAGCCTACGATGCCAAAGAAAAACTTTTGCTCGCCTTGTCGCAGTAATATAATATTCAAAAGTTTGCTAGAATATAGCTATGGGATTTATCAATAAAATAATCCAATTTGTACTAGTAGTGGCCGCCTTGCTGCTGATCAACATTTTTACTTTTGTCGGAATTTTTTCATCAAACCAAAACCTTACCAAAATACTCGAAACATCCGGGTTTTATTCGGTCGCGTCAAAATCGATGTCTAGTGAGCTGATTGGGCAAATCACAACCACCAACCAAGACCTCTCTGTAGCCATCAAAAACAGCCTAGGCCTAGTAATAAACTCCGATATCGCCAAGACCGTGATTACGCCCGGCCAGATAGTTTTTGTGGAGTGGCTCAATAACGGCCAGCCTACAATCAACCTCGACCTAGATTTATTGCCCATTAAAAACAAACTAATCGCATCCTCGGTCGACCCCAGAGTAAGATTTGAAATCACCAAGCTACTACCAGACACCCTGCTGATATTGAGTTCAAAAAAAGACGACAACAACATCATGCCTCAGTTAGAGCGAGTTAAGCTGGCCTACACGACCGCCAAAAACGCCCTGCCAATACTGTGGTTGATTGTAGCTAGTTGCGTACTTTTTTTGTTTATGTTAAATATCAAAAAAGGTAGTAAAAAATTTACCAAGCCATGCTACCCACTACTATTTAGTGGTGTTTTGGGGCTAATCATTGCCACCTCGGCGGTCGTTGTGGCCAGTAGTATTACTCTGGATTCCAGCGCCAAGCTCGAGCCAAATAATTTTCAATTACTAACCAAGATTATGATGGTGGCGCTTCAGCAAACGACCCTAGCCTTTAGTCTGCTAGCGGTAGTTAGCCTGGCTGCAATAGTGGTATCGAGGTTTGTATTTAGGCGCAGAGATAAAGCCCTGAAGCATAAAGGTAAGCACTAGCCACTAAACTTCGTAGCGACTCTTCCAGCGCGGGCTTTTGAGCTCGTATTTGATCATCGAAAATACTACTTCGATTAAAATCAGTAAGCTACCAATCGGATAAAGCAGAGCCCCGGTGATACTCTGTTTTGATTTGAACATCACAATCAGCCTATTTGATAGCATCAGCGCGCAGCCAATCGCCAACAAAATTGTCCCTTCGTACTGCCCGATGGCTAGCAGGTAGGTGAGTAAAACTATCGGTAGGCTAGTTACAAAAATACCGCCCGTAATAAGAGCAATACTGAGGGGCATATTGAACCTCAGGCTAGGGTAGAGTCGCTGCTCGTTGTATTTCCTGAGCTCCCCAAAATCTGATCGATTTTGGCTAATAGCCAAATCGCTGGCGCAGTAAAAGGCGGTATTGAGCCCGGCCCGCTTTGCCTTGTTAGCAATATCTAGATCTTCTAGGGGGCTGTTTTTGACCGACTCAAAACCACCGAGCTTAGCGACTGGCGCTCTTCGGAAGGCCAGCAGGCTGCTATAGGCTGTTGCTAGCTCGGGGCGTTTTGATGTCAAATAGGCCGAAGGGTACATGCCAAAGAGCAAATAGTGCTCCTGGCTCATAATCAGCTGCTGCCAAAACGATTTGTTTTGGTCTGCCGGCAAAAGCGATACCAGCTCGGTAGTGCTAGCATCAAAAATGCTGGCAATCACCGATAGGGTGTTGGGCAAAAGAATAGTATCAGCTCCCAGCAACACAACAATGCTGGATTTTGATTTTTTAAAAAGCAGATTGCTCGCCCAGGCCTGCATTGCCCAACCAGCGGGAGGCTTTGATACATCGAGGATGTGTAGCCGTTTGTCCTGGTAGCCTTCAGCTATTTTTTGGGACTGCAGATTGTTGTCGAGGTTGGCATAATAAATGTCGAAGTGGGGGTAGTTTTGACCAATTAGAGCCAAAATGGTTGAGGCGATGTTGTCTTTATCGCCGAGGGAGTGAATTAGTATATCGATGTGCGGCAGTTCGCCTAATCTTTTAGATTTTGGCCTGGCTAGCTTGCGGTAGTTATAGCTTATTAGAGCGAGCTGAATTATCCCAAAACCCAGTATAAAGCCAGCAAACCAGATCGTCCTGAGCCTAGCCAAGCCAAACGTGTCGAACACAAAAAGCAGTATCTGGCTCAGCCAAAAGCCAACAATCAAATTCAGCCATATAAAATTCTTCCAGGCTCGGCGATACTGAGTGCTATTAGCATCAGACCGAAACTTTCTAAAAAACAGCACATTGAGCGGGTAGACAAGTAGTATCAATCCCGCTAGCAGACCCCAGGGAAAATAAAACACCACTGCAATTAGGCAACACAGGCTGTAGAGCAGCAGGCTGTAGGTGTTGGTAAATTTGCTTCCGAGCTTGGTGGCAATCGAGGCAATACCAGCCGAGCGGTCGGGCTTGATATCTGGAATTGAGCCTAGCGCCTGGGAGGCTGCTCCCCAGCAAAAGAAGGCAATAATCGCCGGCCAGGGCAGAGAGCTAGCACCGCCATACAGCAAGCCAAAAACCAGCGGTAGCACAAAGTGCAAGCTGGAATTGACTGAATCCAAAATTGGCACTTCCTTAAACCGTAACGGCCTCATTGAATAGCTAAACGCAAAAAAGACAATCAGCCCAATCACGATGTTACTAAGCACACTGCCGGTGACAAGCAAATACACCAAGAAGGGCAGGTTGAGGCCGATTATCAAATAAAACATCATCTTGTGCTTGCTCTTGTCGACCAGTCCGCCCTCGATAGAGTTCTTGCGAGGATTTTTAATATCCGAGTCGTAGTCGTAGATGTCATTGACACCATACATCAGGTAATTATAAAAAAAACAAAAATAAATTATACCAATGATACCGCTTAGGGTGATAGCTCCGTGACCAATCGCGTAGCCCACAAAAAAAGGCATCGCCGTATTGGGCCAACTAAATGGTCGTGAGGTCATAAGGACTTCTTTAAAGCTTGGTCGGATGTTTTTTGTGGCTTCTATCTTCATTGCAAAGTTTGTTAAATAGTCCCGGTAGCACTACAACTGCTACCACTAGGTAACCCAAATCCTCAATCGGGAAAGAAAGTATTCTGATATTCAGAATCGAGTTAGTATTATACACCACTATCGGCAGAGCCGTAAGGTAGGTATTAAATACCAGCATGCTAGCCAAAACAACCAGCCCAGTTAGTAGGATGGTTTTTGTAAACTTGAATTTAACTTGGTATATAAAATTGATGGCTAGCCCCGAGATTATAGCAATTGCAATGAGTAGGCTATATTTTAGCATTAGCTAGCCTTCGAGTTATTAGCTGATTGGTGTTTAAGACAAAGTAGCATAGCAAAAACAAAAAAAAGAACTCTTCGATTGGCAAATTCTCGCTACCTATGTATAATCCCACTACGTAGGCAGGGTTGGTGCTAAAAATTAGCCAATTGATGCCGATAATATCAATTGCAATAAGCAAGCTCATCACAATACCAATCGACCACACTGCGGCTCGGTGGTTTTTAAAAAACACTAGCCGGTATTTTTTGTCTGCCAAGAACATGCCGAAGATACTAAAGATTAGGATGGCTAGATAAGTATATTTCACAATATCTATTATATGATAGTTTTTATAAATCTATGAAAAAACCTATAATCAAAACATCCAAAAGACCAAATGCCAAAAGTGTCATCATCGTCGGTGGCGGTATCGGCGGGCTATGCACGGCCGCTCGTTTGCTCAAAAATGGCTACCAAGTTACAGTCGTCGAGAAAGAAGCCAAGGTTGGTGGTCGGGCCAATCGTATCACTCAATCTGGCTACACTTTTGACACCGGCCCGACGCTACTGATGATGACCGATGTCTTGTATGATACATTTTCATACTGTGGCAAAAACTTCGACGACTACATCGAGCTTATTCAGCTCGAGCCAAATTACCAGGTTGCTTTTGCCGACAAAAGCAAAATTACCGTTAGTAGCAACCTGCCGAAATTCGTCAAAGAGCTAGAGCGCTTCGACCCCAAAGGACCCGAACAGTTCTATAAGTTTTTTGCTGCCGTATCGGCCATTTACCGTATATCTAGAGCCAGCTTCATCGATACCAACTTCGATAAAATGCTCGACTTTATTAACCCCAAAAGTGGTGCCGAGCTACTAAAAAGACGGGGTTTGAGCAAACTCTACAATTTCGTGGCGCATTATTTTAAAGACGAACGGCTGCGGCAATTATTTAGTTTTCAAAGTATGTACCTTGGCGTCAGCCCGCACGAAGCACCGGCAGTCTATAGCGTCGTTAGTTACATGGAGACGGGCCTTGGCATTTGGTATCCCAAGGGCGGAATGTACTCGCTATCAGTGGCGCTAGCCAAGCTGGTTACCGATCTTGGTGGCGATATCCAAACTTCGACTGCGGTCGATGAAATTATAATTGAAGACAAAGTTGCAGTTGGAGTTAAAATTAAAAATACCCAAATCATGGCCAGTACCATCATAGCCAACGCCGACCTTATTTATAGCTACCAAGATCTCGTAGATCCCAAATTTAGACCTTCGATGCCCAACACCAAGCTGCGAGCCTACAAGCAGGCTAGCTCGGCTTTGTTATTTTACTGGGGGGTCGACGACCCGTGCGAGAATATGCTACATCATAATGTTTATCTATGTAAGGATTTCAAGAATAACCTCGATGAAATATTCCACCAAAAAGTTTTGCCTCGTGACCCTTCTTTTTACACCTACATCCCGACTAAGACAGACCCTAGCCTGGCGCCTAAGGGCAAGAACGTTTTTTATGTCTTGGTTCCGGTACCAAACCTTGACTCCAATATAAATTGGGAAAAAGGCATCGAGCGAATTAAAAATCAAGTTATTAGGAGGCTCAAATCGGAATTTGGGCTAGACATTGGTAGTAAAATTAAAACTGAGTCTATTTTTACGCCTCAAGATTTTGAATCAAAGTTTAATCTTCATAAGGGTTCAGCCTTTGGGCTTAGTCATCACTTTTTTCAATCAGGCTACTTTAGACCGCACAATAAAAGCAAGAATATCAAAAACTTATATTTTGTTGGCGCCAGCACCTATCCAGGTGGTGGGATACCTATGGTAACATTAAGCGCAAAGTTAGTAACAGAAAGAATTCTACAAGATGACAAAAAATGAAGCTACAAAACTACTAGATCTAAATAAGTATACTAAAGCTCAAATCGACTCTAGGATCATCGAGTTTTATGATGCGAAAATTGTTCAGGCCAAAGCTATTGATCCACTTTATGTCAAACTACTTGAGGATATGAAGAAGTTTATATTGCGCGGGGGCAAGCGACTGCGCCCAACCTTGATGCTCTTGGGCTATCGCGCCTCTGGGGGCCAGGATATCGATTTTGCCCTCGATGCGGCACTGTCGCTCGAGATATTTCATAATTTTGTGCTAATTCACGATGATGTTATGGACGGCGACCTAACTCGTTACGGCGGGGCCAACATCACCGGCATTTATAATGGACGCTTTAAGAGGTCACTTGAAGATTCGGCAGCACGACACTCGGCCGAGTCGGTGGCCATTCTCGCTGGCGAACTCAATGAGTTTTTTACCTTTGAAGTCTTAACGGCGCTCGATACCAACAATAAGCTAATTCTTGCTATGATGAGTCATTACCAACGGGTACTCTTTGAGACCGGAGCAGGCCAAATGCTCGATGTCATGAGTAGTCTTCGTGGCGAAATAAACTTATCTAAGATTGAAAAAGTTAATTATTACAAAACGGCTCAATACACCATTACTTCGCCACTACATTTTGGTGTTATTGCAGCAGGTGGCAAGGACAAAAAACTACTCAAAGACTTCTCGGCTTTTGGGGCTGAGCTTGGTAAAGCCTTCCAGTTGGCCGACGATTTATTGGGAGTTTTTGGATCTAGTCGCCAAACCGGCAAGCCAGTCGGCTCTGATATTAGAGAAGGCAAACAAACGGTGCTAATGTATCATGCCAAAAAACTCGCCACACCTTTGCAGTGGAAGGCCATCGAATCACGACTCGGCAAGCAGAATATTACAGCTGAAGATGTCAAGACTGTTCGGGCAGTCTTAAAAGCTAGTGGAGCCCAGGCCAAAGTGGCGGTTACTGCCGAAGATCACCTTGCCAAGGCCTTTAGTATCTTAGACACAACCAAAATCGACACCGAAACCAAAGCCTTGTTGAAGTCTTTTGCCAGCTACTGCGTAGCTAGAAAGAAATAAATGCTAAATCTTGGAATCTATAAAGACATCAGTGCGCGACTGAGCCGTGATATCACAAATTCCTACTCTACATCCTTCTCGGCAGCCACTAAGTTGCTCGAGCCCGACGTTCGCGAGGCGATTGTGGCAATCTATGGCTTTGTCAGGGTGGCCGACGAAGTTGTCGATACTTGGCGGCCGGCTCAAATGGAGAGCTACATCAACGACCTCGGCAGCGACCTTAAAAGAGCCGTCCGAAGTGGTTTTAGCACCAACCCTATTGTCCAAAGCTTTGCGCTAGCGATAATCAAATACAACATACCGTTAGAGTTGGTGGAGGCTTTTTTAAAAAGCATGAAAATGGATATTACCAAAAAAACCTATAACCAAGCTCAGTACCAACAATACATCTATGGCTCCGCCGAAGTCGTTGGGCTGATGTGCCTGATGGTTTTTGTGGGGGGCAACAAAAGATTATATTCGAGCTTGCTCTCCTCGGCCAAGGCGCTCGGCTCGGCCTTTCAAAAAATAAACTTTTTAAGAGATGTCGGTAGCGACAACTTGCAGCTAGGGCGTTTATACTTTCCGGGCATCCAGGGCCAGCTCGACGATGAAGCCAAAAACCTGATTGTTGAGGATATCAACCAAGACCTGGTTGTTGCCAAGACGGCCATCAAAAAACTCCCCAAGTCTAGTCGTTATGGCGTCGAGTTGGCTTATCTTTATTTTGCTGCCATCAACCAAAAGATGTCTCGCCGCTCAATTGAGGAGATTCGAAATAACCGCATTAGTCTCGCCAAGCCCACCAAGCTCAAAATATATTGCCTTGTAGCTCTCAAGCAATTAGTAGCTAGCTAGGCCATAAGAAGCTATAATGAGAGCATAACAACTATCAAGATGAGCACAAACCGCAAAATCGATATCGCTAGAGTCAACAAAGCCAAAACCACCAGCCGTGCCAGCTCTATTGGCCCTACACCAAAAGACCATAGCGAGCACCAGCCCAAAGCCAAATCAGCCAGCCGAAGCAAGGCCAGGGTACCTTTTTTTTCGTTGATTTGGTCGAGCATTACGGCAGTTTTTAGATCAGATATATTTATGCTGTCATTTTTAAGAAACCTCTTAAGCATACGAGTACTATTATTTGCAATCCTCCCGTTCGTATATTTTCAGCTGCGCTATATGCTAATACTCAAACCCGATAAAATTCTTGTGAACCTTAAGGCAGCTCTAGACCCCAGCAACTCATTCCGATTCATAACCTGGCTAGCAGCTGGCTGCCTATTGGTCTTGATTAGTTGGCTAGCCGACACCATCATATACCCGGCCCTGGTACGCATCCGATATCAGCAGCTAGACGACCGCAAGCCAGTAATTAAAAATGCCATCGGTGATTCACTAAAGGGAATAATTCCTAACTCACTCCAAAAGCTAACCAAATCGGCCGTAGCTTTGGTTCTTATCGCAATCGCTCTGGCTGGCTATTATGCTATGTATATCATGGGCTACGGGGAGCTTCGTCTGCAGATTTGGCTTTATGTAATCTTTTCGCTAGTCGTGCTGGTGGTGTTTTGTATTTATACTAGCTTTCGATTGTGGCTACAGGTTACCACAGCAATCGGATCCAACCAGGGTAAGAGCAAAATAGTAATTAGCGCCAGGCAAGTCATGCTGCACCCTCTCAGCGGCTTCTGGCACGGATTCAATTGGCTGGTTAGTTTGGCTGCCTTCGTGGCAGCTAGCTTGGCGCTGGTCGGGGCCGAGATATACCTGCTAATAAAGGTGGAATCTGTAACCCTCAATATACTCTTGCTAGCTGTTTTTACGACCGCACTATACTTGCTTTGGACCGTCTGGAGCGCTAGCCGGGTCGGCTACTGGAGTTACATCGTCCACTTTCGACGCCACATCGTCAAATTGGGTTTTTCATCTGAAGCCGAAACGAGCTATATTGGTCTTTGGATAGTTATAATTGCTGTTTTGCTGGTATTTGGAGTATTTTTGGCTATTTGCATAGCCTATTCGGGTGATTTATCAGCCCTACTGAGCAGTATTTGGACCAAACTCCCCGACACAATCAAGGTCAATTTGCCCAGACCCAACTAAAAGCGTTGACAAAGTAGGTATTTGTTAGGTAAAATAGCAACTAAAGGCCTAGCAGGCTTTTTTAGATTACAATTTTAAATGCACGCATTCACCAAATACATCAAAAACTCTATTGCAGAAATGCAAAAAGTAATATGGCCCACTCGCAAGCAAGCTTTAGAGCTGACGGTATTAATAATACTAGTATCAATTGCCCTGGGCCTAACTTTAGCAGGACTCGATTGGATTTGGAGAAACGCCCTAAAATCATTAATTTTAAGGACTTAATTTCATGACAGATATTCAAAAAGATTGGTACGTAATACACACCTACTCTGGTTATGAAGACCAGGTAGCTGAAGCCTTGCGCCAACGCACCGACTCATTAGATATGAAAGACAAGATTTTTGATGTGATTGTGCCTAAAGAAAAGCAAATCGAAATCAAAAATGGTGCCCGACGCACCGTCGAGCGCAAGATTTTCCCGGGCTATATCATAATCGAGATGGTAGTTACCGAAGAGTCTTGGTTTGTGGTTCGTAATACACCAAATGTTACCGGCTTCGTCGGTACCAGCACCACACCTTCGCCACTCAGCGCCGATGAGGTCAAATCCATTCAGCGCCGCATGGGTATTGATGAGCCAAAATACAAGATTGACTTCGCAATTGGTGAAACAGTAAATATAACCGACGGACCGTTCAAGGGATTCGATGGTCAAGTCAATGAAATCGACGAGCAAAAAGGCAAGATCAAGGTCTTGGTTACTATGTTCGGCCGAGAAACCCCCGTTGAGCTCGACTCACTTCAGGTAAACAAGATCTAAGAAAGGATTAAGCAATGGCAACAGAAGCAAAAAAAATACAGGCTAAAGTAAAAATGATAATCATGGGAGGGCAGGCCACACCAGCCCCTCCAGTCGGATCCTCGCTAGGCCAACATGGAGTCAACATGATGGATTTTATTAACCCCTTTAACGAGCAAACCCAAGACCGCAAAGGTCAGCCGACTCCAGTGCACGTTACTATCTACAGCGACAAGACCATGACCTTCGTCACCAAGGGTACACCGGCCAAGATACTTATCAAAGAAGCCCTGAAGCTCAAAAAAGCATCGGGAGTTCCTAACAAAGAGAAAGTCGGTAAATTGACCCAAGCCCAACTAACTGAAATTGCAGAAAAGAAAATGCCCGATCTTAATGCCAACGATATTGAGGCCGCCAAAAAGATAATTGCTGGCACCGCTAGGTCCATGGGCGTCGAAATAGAATAAACAATTAACCTCGCTGTGGGATCTATCACAAAATAGAGCTTGACCACGAAAGGAGCAAAAAATGGCAAAGATACTAAAAGAAGAAATTACAAAAACTGAAGTAGAACCCGAAGCAGCTAAGCCCAAGGATAAGGATAAGGCTAAGACTAAGGCTGCCACCGCAAAAAAAACCGCTGAGCCTGTCGCTGAAAAGGAAAGCACCGAAACTGCCGTTGATGCCAAAATAGCTAAGGCCGGCAAAAGAAGCGCCAAAACCACCAAAGAAGTGGCCGAAAAAGAAGCCAAGGAGGTCAAAAAAACTCAGACCACTAAGGCCAAAAAGGTAGAGGCTGTAAAACCAAAGCAAAAGCCCCATGTTAAAAAGTATTCCAAAAATCAAAAAGCCGCTAAGGCCTTAATAGAACCAGGCAAAATGTATGGCCTTAAAGAAGCTGTCGAGCTACTCTTTAAGCTATCTAAAGTCAAGTTTGACGCCTCTGCCGAGCTGCATGTTGCCTTGCACATCGACCCTCGACAAGCCGACCAGATGGTTCGTACCAGCACTTCACTTCCTTACGGAACCGGCAAATCTATCCGAGTAGCTGTCATCGCACCAGACGAGCTGGCTGCATTAGCAAAAAAAGCCGGAGCTGACTCGGTTGACTCCGAAGCACTAATTAAAGACATCACAAAAGAGCAGTTTGATTTCGATGTACTAATTGCAACACCAGACAAAATGGCAGAAGTTGGTAAGCTAGCTAAGGTTTTGGGTCCAAAAGGCCTAATGCCTTCCCCTAAAAATGGCACCGTTACAGCCGACCCTGCAAAATCCGTTGAAGAATTTAAAAAAGGTAAAGTTGAAATCAAAAATGATGCCAACGGTATCATTCATATCGCATTCGGAAAGCTAAGCTTTAAGCCAGAAGACCTCTACGCTAACGCCAAAGCGGTGGTCAAGGCCATCTCGTCTGCAAAACCAGCCGGCGTTAAGGGCGTATTTATAAATAGTATGTTCATTAGCTCCAGCATGAGCCCGAGCATTCGACTCGATAATAATGAAGCAATTAAAGAAGCTAAAGAAGTTAAAGAAGCTAAAGAAGCCAAAGAACCAAAAATAAAATAACCTAAAAAATAATACTTCCGTCTAATTCTAACAGCTCTCGCAAGGGAGCTGTTAGTGGTTATGCTTTCAGTTTGGGCAGTAAGTCTGCTACATTGGTAAGTAGCTAATGTACCTTCAAAGTCCATCACAAAAGGAGCAAAGTTGCCAATCAATGTCGGTATCTTCGGGAATGATTCGAACTATAAAGATCGCTTCATTCCTGATTACGAAGAGCTCATCGAGCTCGTCAAGCACATTAAAGCTCTGGGTATTAGTATCGCCCTAACATCCGGTTCGTTTGACCATTTCCACCTCGGACACGCGATGTACCTAGAAAAGGCCCGTGAATTTGCCGACCTGCTGATAGTTGGGGTCGATAACGACGACAAAATTCGTCACCGCAAAGGTGAGAATAGGCCACTCTTTCCGCAAGATGAGCGAATCAATATCTTAATTCGACAACGGTCGGTCGATATTGTAACGCTAAAGACGCTAGAACATCAACGCTGGGATCTAATCGCAGCTGTAGCGCCCGATGTATTGGTTTCGACTAAGGATAACTACACAGCCAGCGAGATTAAAGAGATCGAACAGTTCTACGGTTGCAAAATTGTAGTCTTAGAGCGTCAAGCCGAGACTTCTACCAGCGCCAAACTGAGGCGACTGAATCTTGATATGGCCAACGGCTTCGCTAAGGAAATGAACAAGATAATGCCCGCAGTAATTCAGGGTGTTATCGATAGTGTTCTGGGAACCGATAGCCAGGGAGAGTCTTAAATGAGTACGATTGTGGCATACGTTCCGGTCTTGCACCGAGGCTACATAGATTTTTTTAATCGGCATCGAGATAGCAGTGCTATCTATTTGCTCGATAGGAGTCTTTGTATCGAAGAGCAAGCTAGTCTCGCAAAAGACATTCGGAGTCTTGAGGCTGCCGAAGTGGCCTTAGCACTGAGTGCCCTAGGGTACCCACTAAAGACAATCACTATCGTCAACTCAGCTGAGCTTTTGAGCTCAATTGGCGATAGCATAATAATGCCCGACGAAGATATCTCCAAAATTATTGCAACCAAGTATCTTGTTGATCCAGTCGTATACGACAGCACCTTTTTAAGGTGGGACAAGACAAGAATCAAGGCCGAGCAAGCGGTTATCGAGCATTTTACACTGAGTCAGGATGACTTTAGTAGCCACATGATGGCACTTTGCTATAAGCAAGCCGAGCTCAGTGCCGATTGGTGGCGCCAGGTCGGAGCTTGTATCATTAAAGGAGGCGAGGTTATCTTGCAGGGCAATAACCAGCATGTACCTAGCCCTAGCCAACCGTATTTTGACGGCGACCCGCGCTCGGAATCCAAGAAAGGCTCGGATATTCATCTTTCTACGGCCTTCCATGCTGAGCTGAGCTTGATTGCGACGGCCGCCAAAGTGGGCATCGCACTAAGTCGCAGCCATTTGTATGTCACAACCTTTCCGTGCCCGTGGTGCGCAAAGGCAATCGCCTACTCGGGTATCTCGAGGGTTTATTTTGCAGAAGGCTATTCGGTCTTGGACGCCGAATCAATCCTAATTGCAAATGACATCGAAATATTTAGAGTTGTAAAATAAAAGTCCCCCGAGAACTACCACTAGCGGTAGGTCTCAGGGGGCTTATTTATTTCAGGCTTACTACTAAGCTTGAATCTTACAGGCTGGTGGTCTTCGTGAAAAACATCACCAACCTTAATGTGCGCGTGCAAGTGGTTGACTGACCCAGAAACATACTGGACCGGTCCAACCCGCATGGCAAACCCGAAAAACTCGAGTTGGTAGTGGGCTTCAACCCAGCCGATTACTTCGCCCAGCTCTCTTTGAGCCTCAATCGGTAGACTGCCAAAATCTAGGCAGTGATGGGCGCTAATTAACAGCAAATCAACTAGCGTGCCATCATAGGGGTTGTCGTTGAGAGTTACCGTCCAGTGTTTTGCATGATGCAAAATCGGACTGTCGTGGTACCACTCCAGCCACTGACTGCAAAATGGGCAGATACCAGAATTTTCTATCTCAAGCATTTTATCGGTCTGTTCGGCCGAGCGGGAGCTTGGGTAGTAAAATATCTGGCGCGGTACATCGTATTCATCTAGCCTAAGGTATTCCAAAAAAGCATAGTCGTGCGAGTTGTCACTATCTTTGGTGTGCAGCTCGCTAGCGGTTAGCTTCCAATCGCTAATTGGTGTTGCGGGGAAGTGCTTGTCGCCCGCAAACTCACCATTAACGAGTGTAATGAGTAGCTTAGCAACCCGCTTGTCAGCTAGCGCTTGTCGGTAGATTGTTTCGCCACCGATAATATAGATGTCGCACCTGAGAGCCTCGGCAATTTGTTCTGCCAAGACCATCGCTTGCGAGTAATCGTTGCTCGTAGCAAGGCTACCAAACTCAAAAAACTTTTTTGTGGAGCTAATCACGATATTGTAGCGGTTAGGCAGTGGGCGACCAATCGATTCGTAGGTCGCCCGACCCATTACCACAACATTGTTGGTCGTGATTTGCTTAAAGCGTTGCATATCGGCTTTTAGTTCCCAGTCGGGCAACTCGCCGTGCTGTCCAATCACCCGAAACTTATCCCTAGCAGCGATGATATATATCATGTCGCCACCGGAATGTTTCCGATAGCTGGGTGTGGGTGGTAGTCCGTAAGCTCAAAATGCTCGGCCCGAAAGTCATGGATATCCACGACTTCTTGACCCGCACTGGTGAGCTGAACGGTCGGTAGGCTGGTACTTGACCTGGCAACCATTTCTTGGGCTGCCAGTACTTGGTCGGTGTAAATATGAGCATCCACAATGTAGTGAATGTAGCTACCTGGCTGGTAGCCCGTTAGTTGGGCTAACATCAGCAGCAGCGCCGAGTATTGAACCATATTAGACGGAACTCCAACCGGCACATCGCCGGAGCGTTGTTTCATATGCAGATGCAGTCGACCATTGATGATACGAACCTGTACCCAGCCATGGCATGGAGCAATCGTAGCTTTATTAATACGACCAGAGTCGCGAGCTAGCCAAGCGCCATACCAAGGATTAACAAGGTGGGTTCGATCATATGGGAACTCAATAATCTGCTTTACAAGATGCTCAAATTGGTCATACGAATTGCCGTCTTCATCGGGCCAATCATGGAACATTGCTCCATAGCTGGCGGGTCCGAGGTCGCCGGTTTCGAGGCCACGTTTTGAGCACTTTTCTTGGCTTGCCCAGGCACCCCACCAATCACATCCGAATTCTGCAAACTGCTCGGTTGTTCGTGCTCCATTAATGAAGGCACAAAGCTCACCGATTGCTTTATTCCAGAATCCTTTGATGCTGCGGTTGGTAATAACTGGGAAGCCGTTACGCAAATCAAAGCGCATTTGAGCGCCAAGAATTGTCAGTGCTTCCTGACCTTGTCTGGTCGGGACTATTTCTCCAGATGTCAAAATACTATCAAGCAACAGTCGATATTGATCGTCTGGCTGCCTTTTGTTAAACGACAAGTACTCCACCACAATTCATCTCCTTAGGATTGGGTCTATCGGGTATTGTCAGCTAAAAGTGTAGCCTATACCAATATCTCTGTAAACAGATGCTATAATCTATAATCATGAATAAGCTATTTGAATTGACCAAAAAAGAAGCCTCTAAGCAGCGCTCAACTATTAACCTTATTGCATCCGAAAACTACCCCAGCCCGAAGGTCCTGGAGCTACTAGGGTCAATTTGGAACGACAAGTATGCCGAAGGCTACCCTCATAAGCGCTACTATGCTGGCAATGTTTTTGCCGATGAGCTAGAAGAATTTGTAGCTCAAAAGGCTCTCCAGGTTTTTGACCAGACCGGTGAGTATGGCGTCAATGTCCAGGTCTTATCTGGTAGCCCAGCCAATATGATGGTTTATTTTACTATTTTAGAGCCTGGCGATACGGTATTGAGCCTAGATCTCAATAGCGGTGGGCACCTTAGTCACCTACATTCCACCAGTCCGCTTAATAAGTTTTACAAGCATCAGAGCTATTCGCTAGCCCAGACAGCCAACGGCTTTGAAATTGACATTGACGATTTTAAAAATAAGCTAATAGCTACCAAGCCGCGCCTGGTTATTATTGGCTTCTCAGCCTACACTCGCCAATACGATTTTGCTAAACTCTGCGAAATAGCCCATGCCAATGGCGCATTAGTACTAGCCGACATCGCCCATATTAGTGGTCTCGTGGCAACTGGCAACCACAGCAGTCCGTTTGGTAAAGACGGGCAGGGCGCAGACTTTATCATGACCACCACCCACAAGACTCTGCGAGGTCCCCGCTCGGCAATGCTTTTTGCCAAAAGCGAATACATGGCAGCCATCAATAAGACCATTTTTCCTGGAACTAGCGGGGGCCCACATTTGAATCAAATTGCAGCTGTCGGGCAGGCCCTTCTGGAGGTGACGGGCGAGCAGGCTTACCCTGATAAGCGAGCTTTTGGCGATTATATCGCTGCGGTTCTGGCCAATACCAAGGCCCTCGAAGCCGGCCTAAAATCGGAGGGCATCGAAATGGTATCAGACACCCAAAACCATATCGCTCTTGTTAGGCTACCAGACACAACAGATAGTCTGGAACTCCAAAAAAAGCTCGAATCAGCCGGAGTTTTGACCAACCGCAACGCCATTCCTGGTGAGACCAAAACTGCCTGGAGCCCCAGTGGACTAAGGCTCGGAGCCGCGGCCATAACATCGCGCGGGGCCGACCTTGCCCAAGTCCGCCAACTCGGCGAACTAATCGGAACTGTGATAGCCGGCCAAGACACAAGCGCGCTGCGCAAGTTCGCTACTGAGCTGAGTCACGATTTGAGCTGGTGGTACCAGGATTAGGGTGGCCAACGAAACCCCTTGAATTATTTTCCTCTATCTGATATAATAAATACCGATTACCAAAGACTGCCGCTGTTTATGATTATCATAAACTTAATTTGCTGCAAGAGGTTACAAATCTCATTAGTAGATTTTCAAACTTTATAATCTTTGGCTGGTCCAAAGATTTTTTGTTTGGTAATCAAGCACATTAAATTTAAAGCATTGGAGAGTGCCTATGGCAAAGACACGTGAGCAAAAAGAGGCTGACGTTAAGATTTTGGCTGAGGCTTTTTCTAGCAGTAAAATTGCCGTAATGACTGATTACAGGGGCCTTGATGTTCCTGCAATCAACGACTTGCGCAACCAACTGCGAGAAGCAGATGTCAGCTACAAGGTAAGCAAAAACACCTTGCTAAAAGTTGCTATCGCCCAGACCAATCAAAAACAAGCCGACACTTCGATTTTCACTGGCCCAATGGCAATCGCCTTTGGACAAGACGAAGCCCAAACCTGCAAAATTATTGCAGACTTCGCAAAAGCCAATCAGAATCTCGAAATACTCGGTGCGATTGATGAGACGGGCAATATGCTCAGCCGCGAAGAAGTAATGGTACTAGCTAAGCTTCCAAGTCGCGAAGTACTTATCGCTATGACGGTTGGCACAATTGCCGCACCGCTCAGTGGATTCGTAAGAGTACTAAATGGCAACATAACTAAATTACTGTTTGCATTAAATGCAATTCAGACTAAAAAGGGAGAAGTATAATATGCCGGAAGAAACCGCAAAACCAGAAGCTGTAAAAGAAGCTGTCAAAGAAGAAGTAAAAGAAGAGACCACTGCTAAGGCAGAGGACTCAAAAGAAACCAAAACAGAAGTTCCTGCAAAATTCAAGGCCCTAGTAGATCAGATTTCTGAACTCAGCGTACTTGACCTAGCCGAACTTGTAAAAGTACTAGAAGGTCACTTTGGCGTTAGTGCCGCTGCTCCTGTAGCAGTCGCCGCAGCTGGTGGCCCAGCTGGTGCCGAAGATGCCGTGGAAGCCAAAAGCTCATACGACATCATGCTAACCGCAGCCGGCGAAAAGAAAATTGATGTAATCAAGGCCGTACGTGAAGTATCGGGTCTTGGTCTTGCCGAAAGTAAGGCCGTTGTAGATAGCGTTCCAAAGATGGTTAAGGAAGGTGTTCCTGCCGAAGAAGCCGAAGAAGCCAAGAAAAAGCTTGAAGAAGCTGGCGCAACTGTAGAACTACAGTAAGTTACCAACAGATGTAAATCGCAAAAAAAGACCCCTCGGGGTCTTTTTTGTTTGGTTTTTATACTTTCTTTTGCTACACTATTAGCAAATAGTAATTTATGTAAGGTAGGCAAACAAAATGACAGATAAAGATAAACAACAAGTTTTACAAAATTTATCAACACAAATGCAGTTGGCTCAAGACACCATCAAGCAAGTCGAAGACGAGCTTCAGAAGCTTGGCGTCACCCAAAAAGACCTGCCCAAGCCCAAGAAGCAAGATCTGGTTGAGCCCGGCTCAGCTGATTCGGTCGGAAAGATCATCGAGGGCCAGTTTGATGGTCAAAATATGATTGGACCCGACGCAAAGGTTTATCCTGTACCAGCCAACTACGCCTCTAAATCCAAATTGGTCGAGGGCGACACGCTAAAACTCACCATCGCCCAAGACGGCAGCTTTATTTATAAGCAAATCGGCCCCATCGAACGTAAAAAAATTATCGCCAAAATGACTCTCGAGAATGGCCAATACATAGCTGTAATCGGCGAAAAACACTACCGCGTACTCTACGCTAGTGTAACTTACTTTAAGGCTCAGCCTGGCGACGAAGTGACAATTGTCGTGCCTGCTAACACCGATGCCACATGGGCTGCCATCGAAGCCGTCATATCGGTCTCCTAAATATCTGTAAAATACATATTTAGTAAGATATAATAAGTAGCAGAAAGTGGAGGGAACTTTGGCTAATTTGGCTTTGTATCGCAAATACCGTTCGGCAGACTTTAGTGAGGTTGTCGCCCAGGAACATGTCGTAAAGACACTCAGTAACGCCATCGCAGCTGGCAAGCACAGCCATGCCTATCTCTTAACGGGGCCTCGGGGAGTCGGTAAAACAACTGTGGCGCGCATTATTGCCAAGCAGCTCAATGGCCTCAAGAAAACCGATCTAATTAGCGACTACCTTGATATTATCGAAATCGATGGCGCCAGTAACCGCGGTATCGACGAAATCCGAAGCCTGCGCGAAAAGGTTCGGGTATCCCCAGCCAAGCTTACATACAAGGTTTATATTATCGACGAAGTCCACATGCTTACCAAGGAGGCTTTTAATGCACTTCTAAAAACCCTCGAGGAGCCACCCGAGCATGTAGTATTTGTATTCGCCACCACCGAAGTACACAAGCTTCCCGAAACGATTATCTCGCGCACCCAGCGGTTTGACTTTAAGCCAATTCCGGCCGCAGCCATCGCCAAGCACTTGCGCTTCATCGCTAGCCAAGAAAAAATCACCATCGACGACCCAGCCCTGGATTTGATAGCTCGAGTCAGCAGTGGCGGCTTTCGAGATGCCATTAGCTTGCTGGATCAAATTGCATCGGCCGGAGGCAAAATCACCGCCGACACAGTCGTCGAGTTTACGGGCTTACAAGATAGCGCCACAATTGAGGCAATTATTGAGGCTAGGCAAAAAGGCGATTTTAGCCTACTACTAGAGCTGGTGCAGAAATTGGCTGATGGCGGTATCGACGCCAGTCTTTTGACTCAGCAAATACTAGATTATATTCAACTTAGTTTACTAGGCGCTGACGCCGCTAGGCAGAGTTTTTTATTAAAGCTAGCTAGCGATTTGCATTGGGCGCAGTCGAACCTGCGCTACTCGAGCTCGCCGGCACTGGTTTTGCAGGTGGCCCTAACAAAAAACAGCTATCCAAGCGAAGCTACAACGGCGGCAGATTCAAAAATTTCGGCCATCCCAAATGTTGTGCCTACTGACTTATTCAAGAAGCCAAATATCGAGCCAAGGGCCGCTAGCAAACCCTCGGCCGCCACCAAACCCCAAGCCCTCGGAAGCGAAGACTTGCTAATTAAATCGCTCAGCGTCATCAAGCACTACAACAACTCTCTGTATGCTGTTTTAAGAGGCGCCGAGATTTCGGTAGAGGATAGCGAAATCAGAGTCAAGTGCCAGTTTAGCTTCCATAAAGACCGAATATCTGAACCGCGTAACACCAACTTAGTTGAGAAAGCCTTTAGTAAGGTGTATGGTCAAAATATGCATTTAATAACTAAGATTGATACCGCTAAGCAAACAGCCACCGTTAGTTCTCAAGAAGAGCTGGCCAGCTCGGCCTTAGCAATCTTTGGTGGGGAAGTCGTCGATGGCTAATAAGATGACCGCCAAAGATGCCCTAAAAGCCAAACTGCCGCCGCAAAACCCTCAGGCTGAGGCTAGCCTGATAGGTTCATTGTTGCTCGATAAAGACGCCATCATCAAGGTCGCCGACATCGTCCATACTGAAGATTTTTATGTCGAAAAAAACGGCCTGATATTTGATGCAATTATTAGTCTGTTTGAAAAACGCGAGCCAATCGATATCGTAACCCTCTCCGAAGAGCTCGAAAAACAAGGAGTTTTAAAAGAAGTCGGAGGCTCGAGTTATATTACCGATATGGTCAATAATGTTCCGTCGGCAGCCCACGTCGCTCAATACGGCCAGATTGTTGCCCAAAAGGCTACACTGCGAAGACTCATCGGGGCTGCTAGCGAAATAAACAACCTGGCTTATGATGAAGACCAACAGCTCGACGGGCTGCTAGATAAGGCCGAACAAACTCTCTTTGATGTTAGCCAAAAGCACCTGCGGCAGAATTTTGTATCTATTAAAGATGTGCTGGCCGAGAGTTTTAACCGACTCGACAGTCTGCACAAGGACAAGGACAGTCTGCGCGGTATCCCAACTGGCTTTAAAGGTATCGACAACATCCTGGCGGGCTTACAAAAATCAGACCTTATCATAATAGGAGCCAGACCGAGTATGGGCAAAACTAGCTTGGCCCTAAATATAGCCCAAAATGTCGCCACCAAAGAAGGTGTGCCGGTTGGCATATTTAGTCTCGAAATGAGCAAAGAGCAGCTGATTGATAGGCTGCTGGCCTCAGAGGCCGGCATTGATAGCTGGAAGCTGCGCACCGGCAACCTCGAAGATAAAGACTTTGAGAAAATCAATAAGGCAATGGGCGTCTTGGCCGAAGCCCCTTTATATATCGACGACTCAGCGATGGCAAATGTTATGGAAATGCGCACCAAGGCCAGACGCTTACAATCGGAGCACGACCTTGGCCTAATAGTTATCGATTATATCCAGCTAATGAGTGGCCGTAGCAACAACGCCGAGAACCGAGTGCAAGAAATTTCAGAGATATCGCGCGGGCTTAAGGGCTTGGCTAGGGAGCTCAATGTGCCCGTCATTGCTCTTTCTCAGCTGAGCCGTTCGGTCGAGCAACGCTCACCCAAAATTCCGCAGCTCTCAGACCTTCGCGAATCTGGCTCAATTGAGCAAGACGCCGATGTCGTGATGTTTATCTACCGAGAAGATTATTACGACAAAGACACCGAAAAGAAAAATATCGCCGATATTTTAATTAAAAAACACCGTAACGGACCAACTGGCGAAGTCGAATTATTCTTCCAGCCCGACCAGACGCTATTTAGATCTATCGAAAGGGCACCCAATTAAAGTATTGGGCTAGAGCCCACTCTAATGTATAATAATTACATAAGCAGTATGAAAGATAGCAAGCGCCCCGCAAAACCAGTTAAAAAAAGCTCAGAAATTGCCCAGGTCGGTCGCTTTGGCTTAGTTGGAATACTAAACACCTTGGTGGATTTTGTAGTTCTCAATGTCTTGGCAGTTACGCTTCTCCCCAAAACCTTAGTAATTTTTAGTGTTAGCTTATTCGGCAATACCTACAACATCACGGGCCTCATACTGGCCGGCATCATTTCTGGCACGGCGGCAATGATCAATAGCTTCGTATTTAACAAAAATTTTACCTTCAAAGCCAAAAACCTAGCTACCCGCAAACTAGTGCTGTTTTTTGTCATTACAGCCGCTGGACTGTACCTTATTCGCCCAGTCATACTCTATATATTTAGCGATCTCTGGCTCTGGCCATCGCAGTTGGCTTACGATATAAGTAGCTGGCTACAGCTGCCATTTAGCAGAGACTTTACCGATGTAAACCTTGCTCTGGTAGCTGCAATCGCCGTCGTTTTGGTGTATAACTACCTAATGTATAAATACCTTATTTTCAACGATGAAAACTAAGCCAAAAAAATCATTATTTAAAAAATACCTGCCTCTAATCTTGCTAGCTGGTATCATCGCCCTGGCCGTATTTTTTAGATTCTACCAGCTTAATACTCTCCCACCAGGCCTCCACCCAGACGAAGCGGCCAACGGTCTGGATATCTTTAGTATTCTCGAAAACCAGGATTTTAGAATTATCTACAACACCAATGGGCCAAGAGAAGCGCTGTTTTTTTATCTTCAGGCGGTATTCGTATTTTTTATGGGCAACACCATCTTGGCCCTGCGTATCGCACCAGCCCTATTCGGGGTAGCCAGCGTGGTGGTTATTTATCTGGCCACCAAGGCTTGGTTTAATCGCCGAACGGCGCTACTAGCGGCTTTTTTTATGGCAGTCAACCCTTGGGTAGTTACGATTCAGCGCGATGGTTTTAGGGCCAGCCTAGTGCCACTCTTTCTTGGTCTTTTCTTGTGGCTAGGAGCCAAGGCTTACAAAACCAATAAAACTATTTACTATATTTTATCTGCCATAGCTCTTGGACTGGGCTTTTACACCTACTCGGCATTTACAATGGTACTGCCAGCCCTGCTGCTGGGCTTTATTTATATGCTAATACTCAGACGCGACTATATCAAACAAAATTGGAAAAAGCTTCTGCTTAGCCTCGTGGTATTTGGCTTGGTTATGGCGCCACTAATATTTACTACCATCAAAGACCCCGGCGGATCGACCGCACGCGCCGGCGGTACCAGCTTTTTGAATAAAGACCTCAATAACGGACAACCAATCCAGACTCTCCTCTCTGGCACCGCCAAGACACTCTTGCAATATAACTACATCGGCGACGAAAATAGCCGCCACAATACGCCAGGGCAGCCACTGCTGAATGTCTTTGTTGGGCTAATGTTTGTATTAGGAATCGTGATGTGCTTATTTAATTTGTCCAGGCCTAGGTACGTAATGCTACTGATAGTGCTTGGTGCTATGATGTTGCCGGCACTCTTGACGGCCGAGGGCTTACCCCACGGCCTCAGATCAATCGGCACGGCGGTTCCGGTCTTTATGCTGGCCGGCATGGGAGCTAACTATTTACTCTACATTTGGTATAGGACCTTCCCTGTAAATAAGCTCGCCAGAGCCACTGGTTTAATTATGATTTGCACACTGCTGGCTCTAACACTCGTTCAATCATATCGGCAATACTTCGTAGCTTGGGCTCAGGACTCCAGAACCTTCGAAGCCTACAGCGAAGGTTCTGTAGAGGTTGCCAAATACCTAATTGCCAATAGCCGCAGTGGCAGCAAGAATCTCGTGCTGATGGGCGGCTACGAGGCCAACCCAATACAATATCTGACGCACAACAAGGTAGATTACGAGCTAATCGACGAAAAGCGCCTACAAGATTTACCAATCGAAGGACCAATCAACCAAATTATTATAATTCCTGCTGGCCCTGATGCCGACAAGCGAGTTGCAATCCTTAGAGCCAAGTTTCCTAAAGGTACCGTTACCAACGTCAACTCCAACTTCAACGACAAATACTTATTTAGCGTCTTTAGGGTCAAGCAATGAGCTACCAGCTGAGTATCGTTATCCCAACCTATAATGAGGCACAGCGAATTGGCGCGACCCTCCAGAGCCTATCGGAATACCTTAAAAAGCAAAAGTTAGATGCCGAAGTTTTGGTTCTTGATGCCGACAGCCCCGACAATACTGCCGAAGAAGTCAAAAAATACATCAATAAGTTTAGTAGTCTTCGAGTTGTTAGTGTTGGCCCCAAGCCAAAAGGCCAATTCGTCAAGGGACTGCAGGTCAAGAAGGGTATGCTAGAGGCCAAAGGTAAATACGCGCTATTTATGGATGCCGATTTGGCAACACCCTTAAAGTACATCGACCAAGCCGTTGCAGAGCTCGACTCCGGCAAGCAGGTGGCGATATGCGTTAGGAACCTACAAAAGAGCCACAAAGGTTTGCGCAAGCTAATATCGGGCTTTGGCAACACGCTAGTACAAACCTTGTTGCTTCCTGGTATCGCCGATACCCAGTGTGGCTTCAAGGCCTTTACAAGCGAAGCCGTACAGGCAATATTTCCGCTCCAGACAATCGATAGCTGGGGGTTTGATATGGAGATATTGGCCATCGCCCGTAAAAAAGGCTTTTCGATAGGCTTGATTGATGTTCCGGACTGGAAGGATGTCAAGGAAGGCAGCAAAATTAGTGGCTCATCGCCGATTAAAGCATCATTACAGACATTTGGTGACCTATTAAAAATACGTTGGCGGTTACTACGTGGCAAATACAAGCACTAAACCAAACAGCACTAGCAAGCA
>SICB01000005.1 GCA_009691555.1 Patescibacteria group bacterium
CGGTAGTTGATTATATATTGAGCGAACTTCCGGAGTACCTAGATTGCAAATTGGTGATGGAGTCTTTCGGCGGCATCAGTAATCCGAGCGATGTTCAGCTAGCTGAGTACAGCGAAGCACTAGAGCGTTTTATGCAGCTCGATTATTACCGGGCCGAAGACCGTGTTTTGCAAGAACTCGATAAATATCAGATCGACGAGACAAAGGCTAGGGCGCTGATTAAGCAACTTTCTGGAGGGCAAAAGCGTTTCGTGGAGCTAGTTAAGATTGCCGAGAGCAAGGTCGACCTCGCTCTAATCGACGAGCCCACCAACCACATGGACTACATCGCCAAGGCCGAGTTTATAACCTGGCTACGCTCAGCCAAAGGGGCAGTGGTTTTGGTTAGTCACGATAGAGATGTACTAGCTAATGTCGATACAATTATCGAGGTCAAGGACCATAAAGCATTAATATTCACGGGCAATTATGATGCCTACCTCAAGCAAAATAGCCTGGCCACAGTGGCAGGAATGAATAATTATGAGGTGCAACTTAGCACTATGGAGAACCTCAAGAAGCAATTGGTCGAGGCCAACCGCAAAAAAGCTGGCTCCAGCAAAACGCCCAATCCCTTCATACCAATGGTCAGGCGTTTCCAAAAGCAGATTAATGAGCTCGAGAAGCTCATGGTCAAACCCTCTTTTTGGATCGACCAGCAGTCGGTCGAGGGAATGTCAAAAAAAATCACTGACCGCTACGATAAATACAAAACCAAAAATATCGCCATATCAACAGATCAGGCGGAGGCTGGTTTTCAGAATCTCCTGACGATATCGGATTTGAGTATTGGCTACCAAGAGCCGTTATTTAGTGGTGTCGCTTTTAATCTCAACAGCGGTGATCGGGCTGAGATCAGGGGACGCAACGGAGCCGGCAAATCGAGCTTTATCAAATTAATACTACAAGCGACCAACGGGCCTAGCTCCGATATTAAGGTTTTCTCAGGAGCAATAATCCCCGAAAAGGGCCTGCGTATTGGTTATTATGAACAAGAAATCTCTGCCGAGCTATTGAATATGACCCTTGGTGAGGCAATCGAGTCGGTTTATGTTCAGAACGAACTAGCCGTCAACCAAGAAAAAATAATGCAAATCGCCGCGCAGTACCTATTTGACCCTCGGGCTGATCTTAATCTGAAACTCAGGCAACTATCTGGTGGTCAAAAGGCTCGCTTTCAGATTATTAAAATGCTTGCCCCGGAGCCAAACCTGCTGGTATTAGACGAGCCCACCAACCATCTTGACCTGCCGAGTATCGAGGAGCTCGAGAGCGCCTTGCTCGGTTATAGCGGGGCAATACTCTACGTCAGCCACGATAATTATTTCCGCGACAAGCTCGGTGGAACCATCATCAATATATAGCCTTAAAGTAGCTTGCCAAGCGGTCCGTGTGGGGTTACAATTAATTTAGTAATATTCTCAAAAAAAAATAATATATAAAATAATTTTATAACGGAGGTAATTATGCCAGAAGAGAAAAAATCAAGCACCGAGAACGACAAAATAATGGGTATCTTAGCGTATCTAGGGGTGCTGGTCGTGGTTCCCCTGTTTGCGGGCGGAAACAGTAAATTTGTAAAATACCACGCCAATCAAGGCTTGGTTAATGTACTTTTTTTCGTAGCGATATTTTTTGGTCTTATGATTATCACTATGGCAGTACCAATGCTAGGTATTCTAACCTGGGCGCTTTACTTTGTACCAACAGTCTTTGCGATTATGGGTATTATGAATGTCGTCAATAACGAAATGAAGCCACTGCCACTAATTGGCGGAATCAAGCTCATCAAGTAGATAATTTCGGGTAGCCCAATTCTAATACAGTAGAATCATAAAAGGCATCTCTTCGGAGGCGCCTTTTATAGTTGACATACCTGGCCCCTATCTGATACAATGACACCTGAGTTTTAACTATCAAACAATTTTGGTAGTTAAGAGTACTGAGAAGCGACAAGGTCTTGCCGGCTCAAAAAAGCCCCAGGAAACCAGCCTGTTTACTCAGGTTTTATTATTTAATAACCAAGGAATTATGAAAGCATTACTCGCTAAAAAAGTTGGAATGACTCAAATATTTGATGCAAACGGTGTACGCAGTGGCGTAACCGTACTTCAGGTTGGTCCTTGTGTTGTTACCAGATTAAAATCCGTCGAAACCGATGGCTATAATGCAGTTCAGATTGGTTACGGCGAGTCCAAAAAACACTCCAAGACACTCGCTGGCCAACTCAAACTATCTGGCGCCAAAAGCACCGTCCTAAAAGAGTTCCGAACTTCAGAAACCGTTGAAGTTATTGAGGGCGAAGACCAACCAACCCAGCTCAAAGTTGGCGATAGCCTAGGCGTTGATATCTTTGAGGTCGGTGAAAAGGTTGTGGTCTCTGGCATTTCAAAAGGTAAAGGTTTTGCAGGTACAATTAAGCGTCATAATTTCAACACCGGCCCTAAAACGCACGGTAGCCACAACTACCGAGCACCAGGATCGATTGGCGCAGGCTACCCTCAGCACGTTTTTAAGGGTATGAAAATGGCTGGCCAAATGGGGCACGCCAAAGTCACTATTAAAAACCAAAAGATTGCCCTAATTGATATCGAAAAACGACTAATAGCCGTCGTCGGAAGCGTTCCAGGCCCACGCCGCGGACTAGTAGTTATTAAGGGAGCTCTATAATGAAGGCTACTACTTATTCAAAAATTGGCGTCAAAAAAGCCGAAGTTGCATTACCAGCAGCTATTTTTGGAGTCGATGCCAACCACGATCAGCTCAAAATTGCCTACAACCGCTTTCTTAGCAATATTCGCACCAATAACGCCAAGGTTCTAAACCGCGGTGATGTTTCTGGTGGTGGCCGTAAGCCCTGGAAGCAAAAAGGTACCGGCCGAGCCCGTTTTGGATCTTCCCGAAACCCTATTTGGCGCCACGGTGGTGTAGCCTTTGGTCCTACTGGCAACGAAAATTACACCAAGGAAATGCCAAAGAGTATGATCCGGTCTAGCCTGAAACAAGCCTTAAGTTTGCAAGTAGATATCATCAAAGTAGTCGAGGCCTTTAGTGCCAGCGAGTACAAGACCAAAAACATCATTAGCCTAATCGATAAGATTGGCGTCGAAGGCTCAATTCTAATTGCCGCCTCTAAGCTCGATAGCAAATTTATCGCCTCGGCCCGTAACATCCCTGGCGTTATGATGCTATCAATCAAGCAGCTTAACGTTACTGCCATCTTAGACGCCGATGCCATACTCTTAGACGCCGACGGCCTCAAAGAGCTCGAAGTTTGGCTGGGCTCAACCAAGGGCGCCGCTCGCAAAGAGGCTATTAGCTCAGGAGCAAAGCAATGACAATCGTTACTCTCAAGCCAGTTATTACCGAAAAAAGCATGAATCTCGCAGCCCTTGGTGTATATATGTTCGACATTAACCCAGCCGCCAATAAGCCCCTAGTAGCTAAGGCTGTTAAGGACCAATTCAAGGTCGATTCAACTCAAGTTCGAATTGCAATCATCAAGGGCAAAGTCAAGAAATTCAAAGGTGTTGTTGGGCAGCGCACAAATAAAAAACGCGCCTATGTGACTGTCAAAAAAGGTCAAAAAATCAGCGTTTTTGATATCAAAGAAGAGAAAGAGGAGAAGAAAAAGTAATGGCAGTTAGAACTCTCAAACCAAATACCGCCGCCCGCCGCAACATGAGCGTTGCTGACTTTTCTGAACTAACAAAAAAGAAGCCCGAAAAGTCACTAACTGTACCGATTACTAAAAATGCTGGACGCAATAATCAAGGCAAAATCACCACTCGTCACCGAGGCGGTGGAGCCAAAAGAGCCTACCGACTGGTTGATTTTGTTTTTGCCAGTGTCAAAAATGCCGAAATTATCGCCCTTGAGTACGACCCAAACCGGTCTGCCAATATCGCCTTAGTTAGGCTGGAAGACGGCTCTAAGGCTTATGTTTTGGCAACAGCCAACATGAAGGTCGGTAAAAAAATAGATTCAGGGGAGGATGCCGAAATCAAACCAGGCAATCGCATGAAACTAAAAAATATACCAATCGGATCTATCATTTGTAATATTGAGATGCAACCAGGCAAGGGTGGCCAACTAGCGCGTAGTGCTGGCGCCCGAGCACAGCTAGCCGCCCGTGAAGAAGACTGGGCTCAAATCAAACTTCCATCAGGCGAAGTAAGGCTAATCCATACCAACTGTATGGCTACCGTTGGGCAAATCGGCAATGCCGACCACCAGAATATCACCATTGGTAGCGCCGGCCGAAAACGACACATGGGTCGAAGACCATCGGTGCGTGGTAAGGCCATGAACCCATCTGATCACCCAATGGGTGGAGGCGAAGGATTGAGTGGTCCAGGCCGTATCCCTCGCACGCCGTGGGGTAAGGTAGCTATGGGGTTAAAAACCAGACGACGTAAATCAACCAGCGCCATGATTATTCGTGGCCGTGGAAAAGGAAGGAAATAGATGAGTAGATCAAGCAAAAAAGGACCATTTATCGATCCTAAATTACTACGCAAGGTGATGGCATTAGAATTAAACGACAAGACCATCATTAAGACTTGGTCGCGAACCAGCACAATTAGCCCCGAAATGGTCGGCAAGACCATCGCTGTCCATAATGGCAAGGTTCATACACCCGTTTTGGTTTCTGAAAATATGGTCGGTCACAAGCTCGGAGAATTCGCCCCAACCCGTAAGTTTAGAGGACATGGTGGTAAATTAGCTAGGTCTGAAGGAAAGTCTTAGGAAATTATTATGAAAGTAGCAGCTAACATTAAATATCTTCGCATCTCAGCCCAAAAGCTTCGCCTTGGAGCCGATATGGTTCGTGGCAAACGAGCTCTTGATGCTCAAGAGACACTACTAAGTATGCCTCAAAAATCAGCCCAAATGATAGCTAGTGGCTTGAAGAGCGCAATCGCAAATGCCGAAAACAACTACCAAATCAGTAGCGCCAATCTTATGATTGCTGAAATCCGTGTCGACCAGGGTCCTAAACTAAAGCGTGGTCGGCCTAGAGCCAAGGGTGCCTACGGCAAAATCGAACACCCAATGGCTCATTTGCGTATCATTTTAGATAGCGGCGAGGACCAGCCAAAGACTGAAGTTAGCACCAAGCCAACTCAGATTGCCAGCAAATCCACAGCTAAGCCAAAAGTTACCACCACAATTACTAATAAGAAGCGGGGGAAGAAGTAATGGGACAAAAAATTAATCCAATCGGCTTTAGACTCAGTTATACCAAGAACTGGCAATCGAAATGGTTCGATAACCGTACCTTTGCATCTTCGGTCGCTCAAGACATCAAAATCCGCAAACTAGTAGCTGACAAGCTTGGTTTTAGGGCAGCCGTCGCTAAAGTCGAAATCGAGCGTTCTAGCAACGAGCTAATCGTTGCCATTCATACTGCCAAACCAGGCGTAGTGATTGGTCGTAGTGGAGCTGGCGTTGAAGCCCTCAAAAAAGACCTCGCCAAAATCATCACCGGTACTTTCAAGGTCAATATCGAAGAAGTCAAAAACCCTGAGCTCAATGCTCAGCTAGTGGCTGAAAATGTCGCTTCGCAAATAGAGCGCCGTCTGCCTTTCCGTAGAGTCATCAAAAGTACCACCGATGCGTCGGTGCGGGCTGGTGCCTTGGGAGCAAAAGTTAGCGTAGCCGGAAGACTCAACGGCGCCGAAATGGCTCGTCGCGAGACTTCTGCCGTTGGTAGTATCCCATTACACACCATCAAAGCCAACATCGACTATGCTGCCGTCGAAGCCAAGACCACCTTTGGGGTGATTGGCGTTAAAGTATGGATTTATAAGGCTTAAAGGAGATTATAGAATGTTAATGCCACGCAAAACCAAATATCGAAAAGCTCAAAAAGGCCGCAACAACGGTGTTGCTACCCGTGGCACCGAAATTAGTTTTGGTAGCTATGGCCTAAAGGCCCTAGAAAACGAGCGCATTACTTCTCGTCAAATCGAGTCGGCTCGTCGGGCAATGACCAGATACGTCAAGCGTGGCGGTAAGATTTGGATCCGAATATTCCCCCACACCCCTATCACCAAAAAGCCAGCTGAAGTTCGCATGGGATCTGGTAAGGGTGCACTGGACCATTATGTTGCCAAAGTTCAAGCCGGCACAATCCTCTTTGAGATGGACGGTGTTACTGAGGATACAGCCAAAGAGGCGATGCGACTGGCCGCCTACAAGCTACCAATTAAGACTAAATTCATGACCAAAGCCCATCTAGGAGGATCCGATGAAAGTTAAAGAATTACAAACCAAATCCAATACCGAACTGCAAAAAGATCTTGCAGGCACTAGGGCAAAACTAGCCCAATTGAGCGTTGATTATCGAACCAAGGAAGTAAAAAATGTCCGCGAAATCAGAGCTCAAAAGCGCACCGTAGCCCGAATACTAACAATCATGTCGCAAAACGACAAGGCAGCACAAGGAGAAAAATCATGAGTCGAATATTACGAGGTAAAGTCGTGTCAACCAAAATGAACAAAACTATTGTCGTTGCTGTAGAGCGACGCAAGGCTCATCCAATATACAAAAAATCTTATCTCGTAACCACTAGGTTCCAAGCTCACGATGAAGATGGCAAAGCTAAGCTTGGCGATATGGTTGAAATCTCCGAGACCCGACCAATTAGTAAAAACAAGCATTTTGAACTTTCCCAGATACTAGAAAAAGGTGTCATCAGAACGGAGATAGCCGAATGATTCAAACCCAAACCAGATTAAGAGTGGCCGACAATACCGGAGCAAAAGAAATTATGTGCATTAAGGTTTTGGGCGGCAGCAAAAGACGCTACGCTCGTGTTGGAGATATTTTTGTGGCCAGCGTTAAGGTTGCTACCCCCAATGGTACAGTCAAGAAAAAAGAAGTCGTTAGGGCCGTGGTGGTTCGTACCAAACGAGAAGTCACCCGTAAAGATGGCAGCAATGTTCGATTCGATGAAAACGCCGCAGTTATAATCGACGCCAACGACCAGCCTCGTGGTACTCGCATTTTTGGACCAGTCACCAGAGAGCTCCGCGAAAAAGGCTTTATGAAAATCGTATCATTAGCTCCGGAGGTACTTTAGCCATGAAGATCATTAAAAAAGATAAAGTACTAGTTATCGCAGGGCGCGACAAAGGTAAGACCGGCGAAGTGCTGGCAGTTATGCCATCCAAATCCCAGCTTATCGTCGAAGGCGTTAATATCGCTAAAAGGCACACCAAGCCAAGCCAAAACCAGCCAAAAGGCGGAATTGTAGAAATCACCAAGCCAATTTCGGCTTCCAAGGTAATGGTTATTGACCCGGTTACCGGCAAGCCAGCCAGGGTTAGCTACAAACTTGGAGCTAAAGGTAAAAAAGAGCGAATCTTCAAAGTCTCGAAGTTTACAAATCCTAAAGTTAAAAAAACAGCTAGTGCTGATAAAAAAATTAAAACTGCTGCAGGCAGTAAGAGTGAGAAAAAATAGCCATGAATAGATTAATCAAAAAATACAACGAAGTAGTCCGCAAGGAGCTAACCAGCGACTTGGATATTTCTAATACTCACCAAATCCCGAAGATTGAAAAAATAGTCATCAACAGCGGCGTCGGTAAAGCCGTGGCCGATACCAAGCAGCTCGATATGGTTGTAGCCACTCTTGCCAAGATATCGGGCCAAAAACCAATCATTACCAAAGCCCAGCACAGTATCGCGACATTTAAACTGCGCGAAGGAATGCCTATCGGCACCAAGGTTACTTTGCGCGGCGAGAGAATGTATAGCTTCTTGGACCGCCTGATAGCAGTTGTGCTGCCCCGAACCCGAGATTTTCATGGTGTTAGTGCCAAGGCTTTCGACAAGAGTGGTAATTACAGCATCGGCATCAAAGACCAGACCGTCTTCCCAGAAGTAGCCTACGAGGATGCGATGGTAATTCATGGGCTACAAATAACAATAGTAATAAGCGGCAACGATGCCAAAGCTAGCAAGATGCTTCTTGAAAAGCTAGGTATGCCGTTCGAGAAAGGAGCGAAGTAATGGCCCGAAAAGCATTGATCCAACGAGAGATAAAAAGACAAAAATTAGCAGCTAAATTTGCCACCAAGCGCGCTCAACTTCGAGCGGACGGCAACCTAGAGGGCTTGGCAAAATTGCCTCGCAATTCTAACCCTAATCGCCAGCGTAATCGCTGCGTGATAACTGGTCGGCCAAGAGGCTACATTGGTAAGTTCGGTTTGAGCAGATTAACCTTCCGCGAATATGCCTCAAAGGGGCAAATTCCTGGCGTAACTAAATCGAGCTGGTAGGAGAAAGATAATATGATTACAACAGATCCAATCGCAGATATGCTAACAAGAATACGAAACGGAATTATGTCCGGTAAGGGCGAGGTTATCATGCCACATTCGAAGCTTAAAGCAGCTATCGCCGAAATTCTCCACTCCAACGGCTACCTCGGCAAAGTATCGGTCATTGAGCTTGGAGGCTTCAAGCAACTCAGCATGCACCTAGATGGCGAATCGCAGCCCGAAAGCTTGGTTAGAGTTAGTAAGCCAGGTCGTCGAATTTATGCTAAAGCTGGTGAAATACCAACCGTCCGAACCGGACGAGGCATAGTAATAGTTTCTACTCCTGTCGGAATCATGACTGGCAAAGAAGCCCGAAAAAAAGGAATTGGCGGCGAGCTAATTTGTAAGGTGTACTAAGATGAGTAGAATCGGCAGACAACCAATACTAGTATCTGAAGGAGTTGAAGTATCGATTGTGGGCAATCTAGTGACGGTCAAAGGTCCTAAAGGGGAGCTTCGCAATAAGGTCTTAAAAGGCTTCGAAGTGACCCAGAAAGACAATCTCATCACGGTCGCTCAAAAAGTAATCAACCCAGATACCCAAAAACAGTTTGGCCTCCAAAGAACCCTAATTGCCAACATGATTATCGGAGTATCTGAAGGCTTTTTAAAAGAACTCGAAATTAATGGCGTCGGCTTCAGAGCCCAAATGAAGGGCAGCGTGCTTGAAATGACCCTAGGATTCTCGCACCCAATCCTCTATACCCCACGAGAAGGTGTTGTCGTTAGCGTCAACCAAAACATCATTACCGTTACGGGTTATGACAAACAGCAGGTTGGTGAAACCGCCGCTAATATCAGAATGTTTAAAAAACCAGAGCCTTATAAAGGCAAAGGCATCAAGTATGTCGGTGAGCATATCCGTCGCAAGGCAGGTAAGACCGCCGCTAAGGGAGGTACAGAATGAGAAATATCAAATCAGTTCGTAGAATTCGCGCTAAAGTATCTGGTACTCCAGCTCGACCAAGACTCTGTTTGGCCGTATCTTTAACGAACCTCAGAGCCCAGCTAATAGATGATGTCAGTGCCAAGACAATCGCCTCGGCAACTACCATATCCAACAAAGACCTCAAAGGCAAATCATTGACCCAAAAAGCCGAATGGCTCGGTGCTCAAATAGCCGAACAGGGCAAAAAAGCTAAAATTAAAAATGTAGTTTTTGACAGAGGGGGTAAAATTTATCATGGCAGAGTTAAGGCTTTCGCGGAATCAGCCCGCGCGGCAGGATTGGAGTTTTAGATGAATAACAATAGTCAATTTGGCAGAACTAATCCTCGTGA
Source organism: Patescibacteria group bacterium (assembly GCA_009691555.1). Classification (GTDB taxonomy): domain Bacteria; phylum Patescibacteriota; class Saccharimonadia; order CAILAD01; family BJGX01; genus SICB01. Next base: position 9,653 of record SICB01000005.1, read on the forward strand.
AGCATCCGAATTCGATGAGCGAATTATTGCTTTAGATCGTGTGACCCGCGTAGTTAAGGGAGGCCGTCGCTTCAGATTCAGAGCCACAGCTGTGGTTGGAGATGGTAAGGGCAAGGTTGGAATTGGAGTCGGTAAGGGCAAGGACGCCCCAGCTTCGATTCAAAAAGCCATCGCTCGAGGCAAAAAAGCAATGGTTCAATTTGAACTTAAAGGCACAACCATACCTCACGAGGTGCAGGTTTCTTCTGGTGGGGCAGTCGTATTTATGAAGCCCGCCCGCCCAGGAACCGGCGTAATCGCCGGTGGTGCTGTGCGTGCCGTCCTCGAAGCCGCCGGCGTCAAGGATGTACTCACCAAGTCACTCGGCTCAACTAACAAAATCAACAACTCGTACGCCACAATTGAGGCGCTCGCCCAACTCAAGGGTCTACCAAAAGTTACTAAGGAGTCAAAATAATGAAAGTTCATGAATTAAAAACCACCAAAACCAAATCCGATAGGCGTTTGGGTCGTGGTATTAGCGCTGGTCAGGGTAAAACCGCCGGTCGTGGTACAAAAGGTCAGAACTCTCGAACCGGTAGCAAGTTTAAACCCGGCTTCGAGGGCGGACAAACCAAGCTTGCCCAACGATTGCCAAAGGCCCGAGGCTTTAATTCGTATAACAGAAAAGAGTATCAAGTAATCAACCTGGACGATATCCAGACGCTTGGCAAAAAGACTGTCGACGCCTCTGTGCTGGCTAAAGCTGGCCTAATCCGAAAAGCCAATCAGCCCTTGAAGCTGCTCGGAGATGGTACAATTGTTCTTGCAGTAACCATCACTGTCGATAAAGCTTCAAAGTCTGCCGTTGAAGCAGTTCAAAAAGCTGGCGGCAAGGTAGTCATTAAAACCAGAACCGAAAAAGAACCCCGAGAAAAGGCAATCGAAGCGAACAATACCAAGAAGACCAAGTAAGTAGTAATTGGAGGTAAATGAATAAAGAGACCTGGCGTCAATTATACAAAAACACCACTCTGCGCAAGCGATTGCTGGTGGTGCTTGTAGTCATGGTCGCCTATAGTTTGCTCTCGCAAATTCCAGTACCAGTCGCCGACGGCGCAAAACTCCAGACATTTTTAACGAAGCTTTTTGAGTCTAATTCGGTACTCGGCTTTGTTAATTTGTTCTCTGGCGGAGCACTCTCCAGATTCTCCGTACTACTAATGGGTCTGGGCCCCTATATTAATGCTTCAATTATTATTCAGCTTTTAACTCAAGTTATTCCTAAGCTCGGCGCACTTTCGAAAGAGGGTGAGGCGGGTAGGAACAAAATCAACTACTACACCAGGCTACTGACTTTGCCGCTGGCAATAATTCAGTCCTTTGCAATGGTCGTATTGGTCAAAAATCTGTCTACCCAATCTGTCGGAATAGACCTGATCGGCAATCCAACAGTTTTCCAATGGGTCATGATGGTATCTACCATTACTGCCGGCTCAATGCTGCTGATGTGGATGGGTGAGCTAATAACCGAAAAGGGTATCGGTAATGGCATCTCGATGATAATTTTATTTGGAATCGTAGCTAGCCTGCCTGCTACCATGGCATCGCAGTTCGCCCTCGTACAGTCTGACCCTACCAAGATAGCAAGCATTATTTTTATATTAGCCGCAGCTATTGCATCGATAGTATTTATTGTTTATCTCAACGAAGGCCAACGCAACATTCCTGTCTCATACGCTCGCAGAATGACCAACACCAAGTCTTATGGCGGTGTCGATACTCATTTGCCTCTGAGGGTCATTACAGCCGGAGTTATACCAATCATATTTGCACTGGCATTTTTGTCGATACCAACCTTCATGGGCCAGCTATTCACTAGCGCCAACACTGCTTGGGTGGCTAATTTTGCTCAAAAACTAACCACCATTTTTTCTCCTACGAGCTGGGTTTATGCCATCACCTACTTCGTGCTGGTGGTTGCATTTACTTACTTTTACACAGCAATCATCTTCAAACCCGACGAAATAGCCGAAAACCTTCAAAAACAAGGTGGCTTCATACCAGGTGTCAGGCCGGGCGAAGAGACTTCCAAGTATCTCAAAACTATTATCACTCGAATTACCTTTACGGGCTCCCTCGGGCTCGGTATCGTAGCTCTACTGCCATTCGTGATGGAAACCGTCTTTAAAACCTCCCAGGCCATCACAATAGGCGGAACGAGCTTACTTATTATCGTGGCTGTGATTATCGAGACCGTCAAACAACTTAAATCGATGGTACTAATGGCGACTTATGAAAAATACTAATAACTACCATTTTGGGCCAGAAAAGCCTTTACAGATGAGCCAATCTCGTCTATAATTACATCTTGTAACTTTAATCTATGGCAAATACAAAGGAAGTAATCGAAGTCGAGGGTAGCGTTATTGAAGCGCTGCCTAATGCACACTTCAAGGTCGAACTTGAAAATGGGCATGTAATTTTGGCACACATTTCTGGTAAGATGCGCATGCATTACATCAAGATACTGCCAGGAGACAGGGTAACGATCGAGATGACGCCTTATGACTTGTCAAAGGGTCGAATCACTTTTCGACATAAGTAGGAGAATATTTTGAAAGTTCGCGCCGGAGTCAAAAAAATCTGTTCAAAATGCAAAATCGTCGTACGCAAACGGGTCGTACGAGTTATTTGCGATAACCCTAAACACAAGCAGAGGCAGGGCTAATGGCTCGTATCGCCGGAACCAACATCCCGACCGAAAAGCGTCTAGAAGTTTCTTTGACCTACGTTTATGGAGTCGGGCTCAAGACGAGTCAAAAAATACTTAAAAATCTTAGCATCGACCCCAATCAACGAGTTAAAGATGTATCAGAGTCAGATCTAACAAAAATCCGAGAATACATCGACAAAAACCTTATAGTAGAAGCCGATTTGTCGCGTATTGTTAGTGGTAACGTCAAGCGCCTAAAAGAAATTAAGGCCTACCGAGGTTTGCGTCACAGCGCCGGATTACCATCAAGAGGCCAACGGACCAAGACCAACGCCCGAACCAAACGAGGCCGCAAGGTAACCGTCGGAAGTGGTCGCAAAAAGTCAGCAGCTAAAACTTAACTAGAGGCAATAATATGAGCAAACCAGCAGTCAAAACCAGAAAAAAGAAACTAAAGCGCAATATATCCAAGGGTATAGTGCATATCCACTCTAGTTTTAATAACACCATTATTACCATCACAGACGAAAAAGGCGCAGTGCTTAGCTGGGCATCGTCTGGATCAGCTGGCTTTAAGGGTTCGCGCAAAAGCACTCCTTACGCAGCCCAGATGGCAGCCGAAAAAGCCATTGGTGTTTGCAAGGACTTCTCGATGAGCAATGTCGATGTCATCATTAAAGGCATCGGTGGTGGCCGAGAGAGTGCTATTCGAGCCCTCCAAGGCTCTGGTATTAGCGTTAACTCCATCAAGGACGAGACTGGCATCCCGCACAACGGTTGCCGAGCCCGAAAGGCCAGGAGAGTCTAGCTATGGCACGAAACCTAACCCCCGCTGCCAAGATTGCCCGCCGAGAAGGCGCCCACACTCACCCCAAGGCCGTCAAAGCTCTAACACGCCGTAATTATGCCCCTGGCCAGCACGGCCAGTCGCGTCGGCCAAAGCCTAGCGATTACGCCCTGCAACTCAGAGAAAAACAAAAAACCAAGCGTTACTACGGCATTTTAGAGAAGCAATTCAGAAAATACGTCGAAAAAGCCGAAAAGATGCAAGGTGTAGCGGGCGAAAACCTACTTCAGTTGCTTGAACGCCGCCTCGACAATGTCATCTATCGGTTAGCAATTGCTCCATCCCGTCCCGCCGCTCGTCAGATTGTAACCCACGGCCACGTTATGCTAAATGGAAAAAGAGTCGACATCCCATCAATCATCGTCTCACCAGAAGACGAAATCACGATACGCGAAACCAGCCTCAAATCCACTTATTTTGTTGCCCTCAAAGACAGTATTGATCCTAACCAAACTTTGCCCAGCTGGCTAAGCTTCGACCAGAAGAAGTTCAGCGCCAAAGTTACCGGATTGCCACTGCGCGAGGAACAAGACCAAGAGATTGAAGAGCAATTAATTATTGAGTATTACTCACGTTAAATAATAAGGAGATCCAATGTTATACGATATCAATTTGCCAGAATTAAAAGAAGAAAAAACAACCGATAACTCAGCTCAGTTTACGGTCGAGCCGCTGTATCCTGGATACGGCATGACCCTCGGTAATTCAATTCGTCGCGTATTGCTATCTAGCTTGGCAGGCAGCGCCATTACAGCTGTAAAAATCGAAGGCGTAAGCCACGAATTCTCAACCATTTCAGGAGTCCGTGAAGATATTATAGAAATCATTCTTAATCTCAAGCAAGTTCGCTTTATAAACCCCAACGAAGAGCCAACAATTCTTACTCTCAAAAAGGTTGGCGGAGTAGTGACAGCTGGTGATATCGCCAGCGTTAATGGCGTTGAAGTGGTCAACCCAAAGCTCGTGATTGCAAACCTAGACAATGCCAAATCAAAACTCGAAATGGAAATAGTCGTTGAACAAGGCCGAGGCTATGTTCCCGTCGAGAGCCAGAGCGGCGAAAAATTGCCAATCGGCATGATTGCAATCGACGCTATCTACACCCCCATTAGAAGGGTTCGATACAATGTCCAGAACACTCGCGTCGGACAAATGACCAACCTCGACAAGCTGGTTCTAGAAGTCGAAACAGACGGTACCATTACCCCACGAGAAGCCGTGATGCAAGCCGCCGAGGTCTTAGTTGGGCACTTCCAGGTGCTTGCCGGGCATGATGTTGTCTCAGTTGGTAGTGGCGGAATCATGACGGCCTCTGAGCGAGCCGAAGCAGATATGGCTCAAATCGGCGTCGATGAAGTTAATTTCAGCCCCAGAACAGCCAACGCCCTAATGAACAATGATATCAAGACCATCAAAGACCTTATGGACCTCAGCTCGGCTGATCTTAAGGAGCTCAAAGGTTTTGGAGCCAAGGCCCAGGAAGAAGTAATAGATAAGCTCGCCGAACTTGGCGTTAGCCAGGAGCCGATTGCCTAAAAGGCAATCAGGATAATTAGAAAGACCATACCATGCATCGACACAGTAACATCGGAAAGAAGTTCTCAAGAGCCGCCGCCCCACGCCGGGCGCTAATGCGTGGCTTGGTCGACTCACTAATCCTCTATGAACGAATCGAAACTACCGAAATCAAAGCCAAAGAGCTGGCCCGCATCTTCGATAAGCTCGTTACTAAAGCAAAAAAGCAAGACCTACATAATTATCGTCAGATAATGAGCACTACCATCAACCCAATCGCAGCCGAAAAATTAAATACCGACCTAGTAAATGGTTTCCAGGGCCGAGATAGCGGTTACACCCGAGTCATTAAGACCGGCAAAAGATTGGGGGACGGAGCCGAAATGGCAGTTATTGAGCTTATATTAGATGCCGACTACAAGCCTAAGGCCCCACAAGTCGCAGCAAAAAAGTCCACTAAGAAAAAATCAGAGCCTAAGAAAGCAGCTGTTAAGCCAACCGTTAAGGCTAAAGCTGCCGCTATCGCTAGCTCAAAAGGAGCAACCAAATGAAGACATATTCAGCTAAAAAATCAGAAGTCAGCCAGCAGTGGTATATTATCGATGCAACGGGCCTAACCCTAGGGCGCCTGAGCACCAGAATCGCAGAGCTATTAATGGGTAAACACAAACCAAGCTATACCCCAAACATCGTTTCGGGCGATATCGTAATTGTCACTAACTGCGCAAAAATCAAAGTTACCGGCAACAAGCTTGAAGCAAAGTTTTATTACCGACACAGCGGATACCCTGGTGGAATCAAAGAAACAAGCCTCAAAGACATGCTACAAAAGCACCCCAACCGCGTTATAGAACACGCTGTAGCAGGTATGTTACCAAAGAATAAGCTTCAGGACGAAATGCTCAAACATCTCAAGGTTTATGCCACTAGCGAGCACAAGCATGACGCTCAGAAGCCAAAAATAATTAAGCTGGAGACAAACTAAAATGCCAGAACAAACACCAGAAAAAGTAGCTTCCAAAACAGCCCCCAAGGCTACAGCCAAAAGTCATTACTACCGAGCCATCGGCCGACGCAAGCAGTCCGTAGCTGTTGTTAAGCTTTCTAAGGGCAAGGGCATGATTACCATCAATACCAAGACGGCTATCGATTATTTTTCAGCAACTGAAGCCTATGTACATAACATCAAAGCCCCACTAGAGCTGCTCTCAAAAAGCAAAGAGATGGATGTTGTTGTTAAGGTGGATGGTGGTGGCCTCAGGGGCCAATCAGACGCTATCAGACTCGGAATCGCCCGTGCTTTGGTTGAAATGAGCGAAGATTTTCGTACCAGCCTCAAAAAGCATGGCTACCTAACTCGAGACCCGCGCAAAAAAGAGCGCAAAAAGCCAGGTTTGCGCAAAGCCCGCAAAGCCCCCCAGTTCTCAAAGCGATAAAAAAAGCCCCCCACCAGGGGGCCTTTTTTATTTTTGTTTTAGTAGATGACTTCTTTAAGCATAAGACTTATAATATAATGTATGAGACGAAAACAAATCGTTATTTTAATTTTGATTGTAGTCAGTTTTCTGATTGTCGCTTCCTTGGGCTTTAAAGTCATTGAAAATATCAGCTACAGCGAAGCGTTTTACCGCGCCAGCTACATTAGCCTGACCCACCACGATAACTTCAAAATGGATTCATGGCCTTCAAGAGCGATAATCATTTCGTTGGTATTGGCGAGTCTGGTTTTGCTGGCATACTTGCTTAAGCTTTTTGGCGAGTATATCATAGGTCTAGGCGATGGATTAAAACGGCGTAAAGTAAAGGCAAAACTTCTAAGAATGAAAGATCACTACATAATATGCGGAATCGGACGAGTCGGTAGCCAAGTCGCTAGGGAACTAGCTTCTGAAAACCAGCTATTTGTTGCAATCGACAAAAACGAAGACAGAGTCAGGGAGGCCATAGCAATGGGCTATACGGCTTTCGTTGGCGACCCCACCAAAGAAAAAGACTTACATAAAGCCAAGATTGAAAAAGCCAAAGGCATCGTGGCTTGCCTCGGAGACGATTCCAGTAATCTTTTTGTAACTCTAACCTCGCGCCAGATTAACCCAGATTTATTTATAGTTTCAAGAGCCAACCGCGAAGAGAACATCACCAGAATTATGCGCGCCGGTGCCGATAAGGTCACCATGCCCAACCAAATAGGCGGGTTTCATATGGCCACGATGCTAATGCGCCCACATGTGATTGACATTTTAGATGTCCTATCGACCAACAAAAGTACCGAGCTGCAAGTCCAGGAAGTAGCTATACCGCATAGCTCTAGGGTTAGCGGCCACCGGCTCGAAAACATCCTCAAACACGCCGAGGGCGCCAGTGTATTGGCCCTCAATACTGCCAGCGGCAGCAGCCAAGTTCATCCGACGGGCCGAGAAGTGATCTACCCCGGCGACAGACTCATCGTAATGGGCACCAAAAACCAACTACAATCCATCCAGAAGCTTGTATAATAGAGCTATGATACATATTATGGCAGGGGACATTAAAGCAACAATCGACATTTTGTACGAAGATAGCCGGGTTATTGTTATCAATAAGCCAGCTGGCCTCGTGATGCACCCCAAAAACGAGCGCGACGAATCTAGTAGCGTATTTAGTATTTTTCAAGATCAGCTAGCCCAAAATAATAATCTGCGTGGTGGCATTGTTCATCGGCTCGACAAAGACACCTCGGGGGTGGTCATTATGGCCAAAGACGAGCCAGCACTGGAGTTTTTGCAGGCTCAGTTTGCCAATCGCGAAGTCGATAAAACCTATCTCGCCTTGGTCTGGGGGCACCTCAACCACCCCAAGGCCCGGATTGAGCTACCCGTACGACGCTCACTCAAATCGCCCAACCTGATGGCTGTCCACCCCACCGGCAAGATGTCGATCTCAGAGTACGAGGTTTTGACAGAATATCTCGATTATAGCTATCTGAGCGTCAGTATTCACACTGGTAGGACCCACCAAATAAGAATCCAATTTGCCCACATCGGACACCCTGTCGTAGGCGACAAGCTATATGGTAAAAGGCCCATGCCAGATGGGCTCCAGAGGCAATTCTTGCACGCCGAAAAATTATCCCTAATACTACCAGGTGAAAAACAAAAGAAGACCTTTGAGGCACCCTTGCCGACGGAGCTAAGTAGCTTCCTTAAGGGGCTGGCATGAGTAAGCTGATACTTCACCCAACTACCGCCAACCAGCTCGATTCAGCCGCTCTGCAGCCGGCGCACGGCTATTTGTTTTCTGGCGCCACCGGACTTGGCAAAACCACAGCAGCCCATAATTTTGCAAAGACTTTGCTAGGCGAGCATGCCAGCGCTGGTGATCTGGGGCGCTGGATTTTGCTTGTTGAGCCCGAAGCTGGCAAAAAGCTAAGATTACCTCAGCTTGAACGAGTCCATGACTTTGCTAACCACTCAAAACCCAGTAGCATCAACAATAAGGTAGTAATACTCGACGGAGCAGATTTACTGACCATCGAAGCTGCCAACTCTTTGCTATTGCTACTCGAGGAGCCACCACCATTCACGACCATCATTTTGGTAGCCGAACGCAAGGAGATGATCCCAAAAACCGTCATCTCTAGGCTCCAGATGATCAATTTTTATCCACCTACCAGTAGTCAAATAGAGGGCTTAATTGCCAAGTACCAAGTTCCGCCAGAGACTTATGGCGTCATTGGGCGCTACCCAGCCCTTCTTATTTCGGCTGGCCTTGATGATAGTGCCATCCATGAGCAGCTGTTAGCCAAAGCCCAAAGTTTTATGGAGGGTGGAATTTCCGACAGGTTAGTGGTATCATCTGGTATTGCCGACAAATCAGAAGCCCAACGACTAATTAGCACAATCTCATCTAATATCCAAAAGCAGTCCTTTAGTCGGTACTGGTCTGTCCGAGCAAACAGCTTGATAAAAGCGCAGATACACCTGTACAATAATGGTAACCCTAAGTTTGTGCTAGAGCACCTAGCATTGGAGTTTGAATGATATTTGAAGTAATTATATTTTTGAGCTTTTTTATTCTGACCTTCCTACTTCTTAGTAAGTACAGAATAGGCCTTGTCGAATCAGTTGTAGAAAATCTGGCAATTCTGCCGGTTAGTCACGATTCTAGGCTCGAGAGCCTACTAGAGATCGCCAGCCGCTATTATGCCGAAAAAAACTACCTGGCATCAGAAAAAGCCTATCTCAAGGTTCTGAAAGTTGATCACAAAAATAGCTTGGCGTATAGCCGGCTCGGCTTTATATATTCTCATTTTGGCCAAGTTGATGATGCCATCGATTGCTTTCAGATAGTGGCCGACAACTATCCCAATTCGGCAAGTTATTATAATCTGGCGATGATGCTTTTTAAGAGTCGCCGGTTCAAGCGTTCGGCTACTGCCCTAGAAAAATCAATCGATATGGAAGAGACCCCCGCTCGCCTCGTGACCCTGGCACGCATCTACCGCGTCATAGGCTCTTACGACAAGCAAATTAAGGCTCTAGGTAGGGCACTCGAACTTGAGCCAGATGGTATATCTATTATGCTGCTCTTAGCGGAAGCGTATTTACACGAAAACCAGCCCTCTGAGGCTGTAACTATGTTTAAGGCGATATTGAAGATAGAGCCAGCCAATGTTAGGGCCAAACAGGCCCTCAGCTCTAATCCAGCCTTGAAGAAACTGCTTTAAACTGGTAGACTATAACTTGCTTTTGTATCTGTAAATTGCCAAATTAGCCACCCTAGCTCAGGGGTAGAGCACTTCCATGGTAAGGAAGGGGTCGCGGGTTCAAATCCCGCGGGTGGCTCCATACCAAACGCATGCCGGGTTACCCAAGCGGTCAACGGGGGCTGACTGTAAATCAGCTGGCTTATGCCTTCGGGGGTTCGAGTCCCTCACCCGGCACCATGCCGACGTAGCTCAATTGGTAGAGCAGCTGTTTTGTAAACAGCAGGTTGCGGGTTCGAGTCCCTTCGTCGGCTCCAGCAATTATTAGATCTCCTAAGACAAACCAAAAAAAATATGAAAAACAAAAAAACACCACTATATCAGCTGACACTATCGACCGACAAAAAAGTACTCGGTGTGGTCGGTGGCATTGCCGAGTATTTTAATTTCGACACAGCCTTGGCCCGAATTATTGCAGCAATCCTAGTTATTATGTTGGGCATCGTACCTGGTGTATTGGTGTATCTGATTATTGGCGCAGTCATTAAGCCCGAAGCCAAGTCTCGAGTACGCTAACTCATTGCTCGGGTGCTACTTCGAGTTGTTGTTCCAGAAAACTCTCAGGGTAGCCAGCAAAATAATCGAGCCTAGCCCAAATAGGGCAATTAGTGACATCGCAGCTCTAATATCGGCAGGCTGCTCACCCCAGATTGGCCGCAGTATTATAGGTATTATGGGTGCCGAAAAAAGCACAATTGGTTGTAATTGAAAGCTCTTGCTGGGGGCTTTTTCTGACTTGGGCGCTTTCGTAATATAGGCAAAAATAACTGATATGATAATAAAAAATAGTGTAATTTCTGCCAGCCACCCAATGAAATTGAGGTAGGGTACACCAAAAAATATACCTCCATTAGTCCAGATATAGACCTTATTAACAGTCGAGTTTACGGGATCGGCAGCGAGGTCGGTGAGTGTTGCTATTAACCCGCCCAGCAAAGCAAACCAAACTATCTTTTGGCCTTTGATTATTTTAAAATCACCAAGCAAGATACGCACGACCCAGTAGGTGGAGTAGGTAATGGCAAAGTAGGTTAGCATCAGTAGTGGCGGAACCCCACCAACAAGCGGACCATTATTTAGCAAATTGTAGTAGTAGTCGCCAAATATCTTTCCGGTACTGACGCCAAGGTATTCAGTGGTGTAGCTAACTATAAATATCACAATAAAAAACAATATAATATTTTTGCGTCCCAGGTACTTACTGCCATGCATAAAAATAAATATAGCCGGCAAGAAATATATTAAAAGTGGTAGCAAGCCACCACCAAATGATATTAAGCTGGTCAGCACGATAAGCGCCAAAATAAACCAGCGAAAAGTACTGCTCTTATCTGTTTTTGTGTTGGAGTCTTTTATAGCTTTCATGCTTTAAATATTACACTCATCTTTGGCTATCCACAACAAAATTAGCCATTAGTAGTTACAGTTTGTTATACTACCTTACAAGCATTATGCGTATTACTATCAACTCACTTTACTGGTACTTCGGTATTCCGATTGTACTTTTTGTGGGCATCAGGGGCCTAAAGCAGTACAAGGCTACCGGCAACTTGCTCGATAGATGCATCGGCTGGATGGGCATATTTTTTACATTCAGCTTGCTGGCCTATGGCCTGGGCCCAATCCTCTCCACTGATTCAGAAATACTAACGTACTCGACTATTGTTGGTAGCTTATTCCAGTTCATGGCTTTATTTTTCTTATGGCTAGCAGTGGCTAGGCTGTACTCACCCAAAAGTAAGCTCGGGGCAAACCTAATAGTGGCTTTTGATATTATTTTAGTTATGATTGCTAGCTATCTATCGCTAACCCAAAATATTGCTACCCCGACAACAATCTCGCAGCTACCTAATGGCTTCTGGGCTATTAATTATGTTTCCAGACCGGCCTTAGATATTGCGACCTCCCTGCAATACTCCTGTTTGCTTTTAATAGGCGCGATGTTTATATACCAAGCCCTAGCAATAGCTAACAACAAAAGCAAGCATCGCACCATGCTGCTGGGAGCAGCACTATTTATGGTCGGCGTTTTATCTTGTCTGCGCCCATTTGTTATTACGATATCAGATTCAGCCTTCCAGTACTTCACAATCATCATAGCCGCAGTAATTGTGGCTATGATGATTGGTAGTGTCGTCTCAGATAAAAAGCCGAACTAAGCCAAGCCTAAAGAACGCTCTCAACCTCGCTCTTGACAACCTCGGGCTGGTTGGCAATCTTGGATCCTGCAGTTGGCACTGTCAAATAAAACACCGAACCCGAACCAACCTCGCTACTAAATTTCAGCTCCGAGCCAATCCTAGCAGCCAGTTTTGAGGCGATGTGCAAACCCAGCCCAGTGCCTTCGGACTCTCTGGTTAGCGGATCTTCGGAGCGCCAAAACTTTTCAAAAACTTTTTTCTGCTCAGATTTAGAAATACCAATGCCGGTATCGTTGACAGATACCTGGACCTGACCATCGTTGCTGACATCGGTTATGATAGTAACCCCACCCCCACGAGTATATTTGATGGCATTCGATATTAGGTTTTGGATTATTTCTTTGAGGTACAGCCTGGAAGTTGTTACTTTCGGCAAGTCCGGCTGGGTCTCAAATTTGATATACAATTTTTTGCGTTCAGCTTGGTTGGTAAAGGTAGTTTTAAGCTCATCTAGCATCAGGCCGACATCAAAAACCTCTTCCTCAAATTTGTCGGTTTCTTTTTCGGCCTTAGAGAGCGTTGAGAGGTCATTGATCATTTCTGCCAAAGACATCACTTGGTCGTGAGCTTTTTTAATTGAGCTAACAGTTTGGTTGCTATCGCCGAGCTGTTTTTTGGTGGTCATCTCGGCCATCGATATATTGGCCTCTGCTATCGCAACCGGCGTGCGCAGCTCGTGGCTAACAACCGCAATAAAATCGCTCTGCTCGTTGTCGAAGGATTTTTGTTTGGTGATGTCTCGGAGCAAAAAGGTGTAGCCGTTTTCGTGGGTTATGGGGTTTTCAAGCTTGGTGCGGTTAATTCCTATCTCGAGGCTGATATTTTCGTTGCGAATTTTGGTGTAGTAATCCGATACCTTCGTAGAGTAGGCAACCGAACTCGCAACGGTCATAATATCGATTGGCTTGTTGTTGGCATCATATAGCTTCAGGTAATCACCAATGCTGTGGTCCTCGATACTATCGTTGGTATCAAATAACTCCAGAGCAGCAGAGTTATAGACATTTATTTTGCCGCTATCATTGACCGCAATCACGGCCTCAGCCATGCTATTTATTAGTGCCACCAGCCGCAAATGCTCGTATTCGGCCTTGGCCATCTTATTAGAAAGGTTCTCACGGTACTTTTTGGTACCGAGAATTATCTTACTCAGAACCAGCACGGTGCCTATCATTACCGTCAGCCAGGGCAGGGTGCCAATGAGCTTATCGATATTCAGCGGCGCCTGCTGGTAGGCCACACCCACCACGACGGCTATCGACATAAACACAATATTGACTACCATGCCAACCTTTTGGTAGTAATAATCGTTGAGGTAGCCAAGCAAAATCCACAATACCAGATAGTACGAGAGCGTCGGCACAATAGCAATAATCACAAAAGCCAGCGCAACGTGATAAGAGCCAAGGTATAGCACATGACGCTTGGTAAACTCTAGTGCCGGTATATAGTGCGTAAATGAGAACAGTATCAGCACAGCCACAGTCGGCCAGATGAGGTACGGATTGGTGGTATAGAGTGTCTTGGTAAAGTAGCCGAGCACAATTAGTAGCGCCGTCGCGACCACCAGCGGAGTGGTGGAGTTGGCATCTATCAGCGAATCTTCAAATTGGCTAAGCTTAAGCTTGTCTTTGTCCATATTTATCTATTATAACTGAAAATGCTTTTGTTTAATATCGTATAAAGCGCTAGCTGTTTGCACCACCAAAGCCGGACTAATCCCGAGTTATATATACGAAGCAAAAACCAGCACTCTAAAAACACAATAAAAGCCCGCATCAACACCTACAAATACTAACTGCCTATAAATCTGCTTGACAATATATATATATATTACTATTGTATACATAAGCTTTAATACTACAAATGCCTAAAAAATCAACCACATCCAAAAGATCAAACACTTCCAGGAGCTCAAAGAAGAGACCCCAATGGCAGCTGCCATTACTAGCTGTACTAGTGGCCGCCACAGTAGGCTTTGGTATCTTCATAGTTTTCTTTAGCAAAGCCGGCGCGTCGGCCGGTAGCCACAGCTGCGTTGCAAAAACCGACGGAACGGTGTGGTGTTGGGGGGATAATAGCCAAGGCCAGCTCGGCACAGGCAACACCACTAAGTCCCTTATACCTGTAAAGGTAAATATCACGGGAGTAGCATCGGTGTCAGCGGGAGCGGGTGGTGCCCACAGCTGCGCCACAAAGACCGACGGAACGGTGTGGTGTTGGGGGTATAATGGCCAAGGCCAGCTCGGCACAGGCAACACCACTAACTCCCTTATACCAAAGGTTGTACCGTATTTCGTGGGAGTAGCATCGGTGTCGGTGGGCACCGGTCACAGCTGCGCCACAAAGACCGACGGGACGCTGTGGTGTTGGGGGGATAATGAGTGGGGACAGCTCGGCACAGGCAATACCACTAAGTCCCTTATACCAAAGGTTATACCGTATTTCGTGAAAGTAGCATCGGTGTCGGCGGGCGGCAACCACAGCTGCGCTACAAAGACCGACGGGACGCTGTGGTGTTGGGGGGATAATGAGTGGGGACAGCTCGGCACAGGCAATACCACTAAGTCCCTTATACCAAA